>JASHUS010000217.1 GCA_030039865.1 Thermoplasmata archaeon | reverse complement strand
GACGGAGCGTTCCCAACCCCGTGACCTCGCCCGTGAGCACCGGCTGGCTGAACGAAGTAGCCACGAACGACTGGGCGGCGAGGTTGTAGACCTCGTCGGGCTGCACTCGGCGGACGGCCTCGTTCAACGACACCTGATCGGTCAGGTCCCCGTCGAGAATCTCGATCCGCTCTCGAATGTTCGCCAGATTGCTCATGTTGGGCGTGCTGAGACGCCGCACGAGCCCGACGACGCCGTACCCCTTGTCGAGCAGAAACTCCGCGAGGTACGATCCGTCCTGCCCCGTCACGCCGGTAATGAGGGCTGTACGCGACATCGAGGAAGTTGACGGATCGACCGACCTGTACCGAGGCTCGACTTAAAGGTGGCGTCGGCGACTCCTCGCGACCTGTCGCGTACGTCGCGGGTCTTGCGCAGGATGCTACGTCAGATTTTTGGGGTCCCGTCGCTGCGTCTACTCGCATGTCGCATGGAGGGGTCCTTCCCCACCCGCGACCTCGGATCCAGCCGTGACAGATCCGACGCCGGACGAGCGCGCCACGAAGATCCCGCTCACCCTCGATGAGCTGGAGGAAGTCGCCGCGACGTGCGTCCGTCCCGCGGTCTGGGCGTACATTCAGGGCGGCGCCGGCGACGAGCGGACCTTGGAATGGAATCGGGAGGCGTATCGGCGATGGGTCCTGGTTCCTCGTGCGATGACGGGCGTTCAGGAGATCGACTTGACCACTCGCATCCTCGGCGTCCGGG
This sequence comes from Thermoplasmata archaeon, assembly GCA_030039865.1. Lineage (GTDB taxonomy): Archaea > Thermoplasmatota > Thermoplasmata > Lutacidiplasmatales > UBA184 > Lutacidiplasma. Next base: position 5,866 of record JASHUS010000217.1, on the reverse strand, counting down.
CGTCCGCGCCGTTCTACATCTCCCCCATGGCGTACCATGGTGAGGTGCATGCCGACGGGGAGCCCGGCGTCGCCTCCGCGGCCGCTCGGGTCGGCGTGCTTGCCGCCTTTGGAACTCTTTCATCGTCGTCGCTCGAGATAATTGCTGCGGCGCAGCCACAAGGTCCCCGCTGGTTCCAACTCTACCTGCAGCCCGATCCGGTGGTCAACCGCTCGCTGGTCGAGCGCGCGGAGAGCTCGGGGTACGGTGCGATCATTGTCACGGTGGACGTCCCGGTATTGGGGGTCCGAGATCGCCAAGCTAGGGCCGGGTTCGCGATCGACGCGTCCGTCCCGATTGGCAATGGAGCCGACGTCCGCCCCCCGGCACGAGCTCCGGAAGGGGTTGCGCCCAGATTCCGGCTCCCGCCAGGGGCGGGCGCGACATGGGAGATCCTCCGTGAGTTGCGAGGTTACACCCGACTTCCCCTGGTCGTGAAGGGCGTTCTCTCCTCTCGGGATGCGCGGAAGGCGGTGGACGCGGGCGCATCGGCGATCATCGTCTCGAACCACGGCGGACGACAGCTCGATGGAGCGTCCGCAACCTTGGACGTCCTGCCGGAAGTCGTCGCGGAGGTAGGATCCAGTGTTGAAGTGTACGTGGACGGGGGCGTGCGACGGGGGGCCGATGTACTGCTCGCGCTCTCGCTCGGTGCACGGGCGGTCGGACTGGGTCGCCCCGTCCTCTGGGCGCTCGCGGCCGGAGGCGGCCTCGGCGTCGAGCAGTACCTTCGTCAATTGGCCGTCGAAGTCGCAACCACGCTCGCCCTCTGCGGCCGACGTTCGATCTCCGAGATCGATCGGAGTCTCTGCGCTCCGCGTCGAGCTTGACCCCATCCATCGTGGGCCACCGCACGGTGGTTTCGGCCACGGCAACTTCTTTGGCCCGGACTCGACCTCGGCCTATCAGGAACCTGACTTTGCCCGCCTCGGTGACGACCGGATCCGGCCCTCGCATCTCGATCGTTGTCATCGCGCATTCGCGCCGCGAGTTTCTGCCCGAGGCTGTCAAGAGCATCGTCGAGCAAGAATACCCGGGGAATCTACGCGAAATTGTCGTCGTTAAGAATTTCGAGGATCTGGAAATCGATACCTTTCTCTCAGCGGTGGGGGCGCGGACCATCCTCTCTACCGAAGGTCCCGCCCCCCGGAAGATCCTCGAAGGGTACCGGGCGAGTCGCGGGTCCATCATCGCCTTCCTCGAGGACGACGACCTGTTCGAACCCGGTCGATTGAGAGCGATCGACAACGCGTTTCGCTCGAACCCCGAGCTCGGGCTCTATCGGAACCGCTTCTGCTACGTCGGCCCCGACGGACTACCGCTCCCCGAGGAATCGGTACGGGCGTTCGGATTGCGCCGCACCGCATCTGCGTCCTCCGTTCTCCTACGAGACCGGGAAAAGCCGGGTCGCGCCCGTTGGCTCGCGGGTCAGTTTCCGGATTTCAACATCAGTTCGTGCGCCGCCTCTAGGGCCACGATCGATCCCGTAGTGGCCTACCTCGAGCGCATGACGAGCGCGATCGACACCATTCTGTTCTTCGCCGCCCTCGTCTCGCCCTCCTCGATCCTCTTCGACGGCTCATGTCGTACTCGCTACCGCGTGCACTCTCAGAACGCGAGCTTAGCCGGAGGAGGGACCGTCAACGAGAGGCTCCAGCGACTGCGTGAGGTGGCCCGCCGATCCGGGGTGGACTACGAGATTGTCCGGGAATTCGTAAGCCGTTCGGGACGCGCGGAATTCCTCGAACTCATCGACGCTCGAATCTGGGTAAATCGCCTCACCGTCGCCTTTCGCGCGTCGGAATCGCGTCGGCGAGACTTCGCCCGACTCTTGGGGGGGCTGCCCCGGTACTTCGACACGTTCCCGGTACAGGAGGACCTGCTCGGGGTCGTGGGAATACTGCCCTTCCTTGCGTCTCCAGCGTTGGGACGCCGTCTCTACGCGAGACAGATGTCGATCAGCTGAGCACAGAGCGCCCGATTCAGCCGGCGACCTCGATGTAGTTCAGCGTGACCCTTCCGTTCGGTACTCCGTTGTAGTAATCGAGGTATCCGCGGAACTCGCTCAATGGGTAAGCGACGGTCAGATCGATTGCCCACGTGACGTCCGTCCAACCGGACGAAGACGTTTGGCTGGCGTTGACCGAGATCTCGTACAGTGGCGGCGCGAAATAGGGGCCGCCCGTCATCGTCAGGATCGGAAGGGAGGCATTGCCGCCCGGAAGCAGTGAAGCAGTGAGGTTGGCGGTGATCAAGTACGCTCCCGCGGGAAGGTAGACGTAGGGTCCATACCAAATCGAGCTTGCTGTCGCGACGTTCGTTGAACGCGAGGGAACTCCGAGCTCGTTGCACACGTCGGTCCCCAAGTAGGGAGGGCCGGCCAGCTCGGGACTCGACACGGGTACGCTCGAGATCACCGTCCCAAATTTGGAGCTCGCATTCGTCGCGACGTACCCGGAAGGGCCGATGGTCAAGTTCAAGTCCGTGTAGTACCGCACCGACGGTGGGACGTCGACGTAGCGCGCTTGGGGAGCTCCGGTGTAGCCTTCCCGGTAGAGGGAAATGGTTCCGAGATAATTCGTAGAGTAGACGTACGCGACTAGGCCGTAGACGGAGGAGTTCAGCATGGCGGAGGTTAGCCAGCAAGGAAAGTTCGACCAGTCCGACTCGTCGATCAGGACGTAGCGAGGGAGATTGGACGGGCCGAACGGAAAGTAAAGGGGCGGTTGACCCGGGACGAGCGGGAACCACGGCATCGCCCAGGCATTCGGATTGTTCGCGACGTAGGGGAAGAGAAAATCGGATGCCAACACCACGGAGTTCCCGGGGATCTGAGCTGTGACCCAGCCCATCTCCTTCGACGCAGGGTTCGGCGTGTACCGCAGCAGGTAACCGGGATACTGGGTCGCACCGAAGTTCGCCGTGTTCATCGGGGACATCACGATATTGAATGCCACGAAGCCGACGAGGATCCCCCCGAAAACCGTCATGCGGATCGGTCGCTGGTTCCAGGGCGACCGCGGCTCGTCCGCGGGCTTCGGATTTCGCGTGCCGTGAGCCTGGGCAACCACCACGCCGATCACGGCGATCGGGAGCAAGCCGACGATGACGAGGAGGGGGATTGGGAGATTGCGCGAGAGGAGGTCGACGGACCAGTACGTCCCAGCGACCACGAGGACCACGCCCGCGATCGCGAGAGCGGTGATGTCGATGGTCTTGTTCGCCGTGCCGAGTCCGGTCCGCTCGACACGGGCGGCGCCATAGACGAGCGCGACCGATAGGGTGGCCACGGCCACCAGCGCATACTGATTCCCAAACTGACTGGCGAAGAAGGGCGTCAGGAAGACGGAGTACACGAACCACGGTATCGTCAGGATGAGGTAGCGCGGTGCGAAGAGAGGTAGAAACGCGAATGCGGCGAGCAGGAGCGCCCAATAGGTGGCCGAGAGCCCCAGGCTGACGAGCGTCGCGTTGAACGCGAAAGGCCCGCTGATCCCACCCGCAACGCCGCCCGCGGTCGTCGTCCCACCGGCGAGACCCGGGATGACCAGGTACTCCAGCACGCGGATCACGACGTACGCGACGCCCATCCCGACCAGCAGCTCGATCGCGCGACGCGTGTCAGCGTCGTGGAGAAGTGCGCGAGGACGGAAACCCCGAGCGTCAATCCTCTCGACGAGAACGAGAAGAGAGACGCCGCCGATCAGGAAGGGGAAGACTTCGAGGGTGGTGAGTCCGAACAGGAGCGGCACAAGGCTCCACAAGTAGCGGCGCTGCCGGTAGAGGTAGAAGAACGAGAGGTACTCGAGCGGGATGAACGACTCCCAGTGAAAGTCGTAGAGCAGGGCCGAGACCACGGGGAACGATATCAGATAGAGGCCGAGGACGAGGAAGAGGAGCGTTTTGCTCTGAAGTTCACGCCGGGCGATGAGGTAGAGCGGGATGACCGATGCTCCAAAGACCACGCTCTGCACGGCGAAGAGCGTCGTTGGGGTAGCGGCGGCGGCATAGATCGGGGCGACGAGGACCGCCACGTACGTCGAGTGGACCTGCAGGAACGACCGAACATTGTAGAACTCCGCATCCCCGGTTTCGTACAGCAGGCGGCCGTGGGCCGTGGTCCAGAGCAGTTGTTGGTTGATCCCGAGGTCCCAATTTCCGGTGAAGAAGTTCTCGTAGCGAAGTTGGCCGAGATAGCTCAGCAAGGCTGCGAAGCTGCCGATGAGCAGCGCCAGAACCATCAGATCGAGCCGGGAGAACTGACTGGGTGAATCGCCGAGAGGGGGGTCCGTCGGAGCGCGGGGGCCGACATCCACCCCGGCCGTCTCCTGCCCCTCCTGCGAGCCGTTCATCCGCGACAGCGCGAACTGGCGACGGTGCTCACTTATAGCTATCTTTTTCGAGGCGTACGCTCCCGGGACACCGCCAGCGATGACCTCGATCGACGTCGTCAACGGTTCTCGCACGAGTGACGGGATCTTTCGGGTCAATCACCAGGTCTACCGAGCCGCCCAAGAACTCGGCCTGGACGCCCGCTGGATCGAATTCGTCGATCCGAGTCAGCCCGGCGGGCGGTTCCCCGGGGGGATCACGTTGCAGGGCTGGAGGTTGCCCAACCGCGCTCTCGAGCAGGGGGTCAACCGGCTCTGGGTGTTCCCCCATCGATACCGGGATGCCGGTCGGGACCGGATCCTGCTCGGAGATCCCACGTTCGTTCGCTTCCTCCAAGCGAACCGCGCCGACCGTGCCATCGTGCGAGTCAACGATCTCCGGCCACTGACCCCGTACTCGGACCGGGTGAGCGCCCGTTGGATGTTCCGTTACGCCCTGCCCCGGTTGCGCCGCGCCCGCCAGATTTTGGTCTATACGCAAACCCTTCGTTCCGAGCTCGAGCAGATCGCGGGTCTGTCGGGCAGGATTTTCGTCCTCCCGCCTCACATTGAGGTGACGTCTGAGTTTGCCCGGGCCCGGATGGCCGCCTCCGTCGCCCGGATCCACACGGGTGACGAACTTACGGTCCTCTGCGTGTCGACCGATCGCCCGTACAAGAACGTCGGATTCTTTCTCGAACTGGCTCGGGCCTTCGAGAACGAGGGGCCGCCCAACATCCGTTTCGTCTTGGTCTCCCGTCTCGGGCCGGGGCTCGAACGTGAGCTCGCGAGGTCTTTCCGACCGAACCTGACCGTCGTCGCCTCGGTCCCCCGAGTGGAGGGATACTACGAGACGTCCGACGTGCTCGTGTCGCCCTCCCGGTACGAAGGGTTCGGCCTCCCGGTCTTCGAGGCGATGTCCTACGGTCTCCCGGTACTCGCGACCGACCTCAGGCCGCTGCGGGAGATCGTCGCGAGGTCGGAAGCTCTGCTTCCCCCGGACGATCTTCGCCCGTGGGTCGAACGATTGAGGTCGCTTCGGGACGAAAGGAGCTATGAGCGAGTCGCCCGGGAGAACCTCGAGCGGGCCCAAGAATTCTCCCGCGAGCGGTTTCTGCGAGGCTTCGCCGAGCTGATGGCATGAAGTCCCTATCGATCTCGACCGCAACGGCGGACCCCCCCATGTGGGCGGCGTGTCGAACGGAATGGACATGAGTGGCGTCGCGATCGTGAACGCGTCGAGCCGCTTCAGCGGCATCGCCCAGGCGACTCTACCCTATGCCGACGCGCTGGCATCCTTGGGGCACACGGTCCGTTGGTACCAATGTGTCGACCACGGCTCCGATCCGACCGCGTTCGTGAACCAGGTCGTCGTACCGGGATTCGGCCTCCCCTTCCGCTCGCTCGAGATGGGCATGAACCGCCTTTGGACCTTTCCGCGGCGGACCGGGCACGTC
>JASHUS010000216.1 GCA_030039865.1 Thermoplasmata archaeon | reverse complement strand
CCGCGAGGCGAACCTCGGAGTGATCGAACCCCTTGCGCTGACGGTAGACGAGGACCCGCGGCGTGAAGAGCGAGCCCCAGCATCGCTTGACGGCCGCGAGGACGTTGTCGGTCCCCGTGACGTTGAGATACGTCTCCTGCAGTCCGGCGAACGACGCACCTTCGAGATCCTCCGCGGTGGCGCTCGATCGAACGGCGGAGAATCGCACGGCGTGCTTCGCGACGAACGACTCGTACGCCGCGGCGATCGTCGCGCCGAGGTCCGCCGGGAACGGCGTCGACTCGAAGAGCGACCGGAGCTTCTGCGCCGCGGCTTCGACCGTCGCCGGCTGGTCGGGACGGATCGACGCGAGCGTCGCCGGCAGCTCGGTCTTGAGCGAGGTCGCGTCGACGAACGCCTGGTACGCGGCCGTCGTGATCACGAATCCGGGCGGTATCGGCAACCCCTGCCGTACGAGCTCCCCCAGCTTCCCCGCCTTCCCGCCGACCGTCGGCAGGTCGGAGGCGGAGGTCTCCGCGAGATCGACGATGAACTCGTTCGCCATCGGCTCACGCTCCCGAGCGCTCGAACTCGAACGCGACCAGGTCCGCGGTTGGCGCGTACGGATGGACCACGTGGCGGTCGACGAGCCTCCAGCGCCCGGGTTCGAGCACGGTCATGATCGCGTCCGCCCTCTGCTCGATCTCCGCCCGGGAGGTGATCTCGTAGTAGTGGAAGCGTCCGCCCGACGCTACCGCCGGTACCACCGAGGGTGCGTACTTAATTCCTTCGTGGGGAAGATTCAGGACGACCCGGTCCACGGGCGAGGCGGACGGCAGAAACGATTCGATCGGCGCCAGGATCGGGACGAGCCGGTCGCCGAGTGAGTACCGGCGGGCGGTCTCTCGGAGCAGGTCGACCGCCGCCGGGTTCGAATCGACGGCCGTCACCCGGCGCGCCCGCCCGTCCCGCGCGATCGTCAGCGCGAACGGCCCCACGCCGCAGCACAGGTCGTACACCGACTCACCCGGCTGGACCGCGTCGGCGACGCGCTCGTGCTCGCGGGCGAGGCGGGGGGAGAAGTAGGCAAGTTCGACGTCGATCTCCAATTCCAACCCGTTCTCGCGATGGCGTGTCCGCCAGCCGCCCGAGCCCGCGATACGGTCGATGCGCCGGCGACGCTCGGGACCGTGGACGCCGAGGTCCCGGCCGACGATCCGGGCCGTCGGGACGAAATCGAGCAGGGCCTGCCCGATCGCGGCCGCACGGTCGTCCAGGTCCGGGGGGATTCGGATCAGGACGATATCCCCGATCACGTCGAACGACCGCGGAAGCGACTCGCAGAGCTCGGCCGGACCCGGCACCAGCTCCCGGTAATCGGACGGCCCGGCGCCGCGCGCCAACGGGAACTCCCTCTCGACCACCTCCCCCGCCGGAAGTCCGGGGCCGTCCGGGGATCGGATCGGCAAGATGAGATGGTCCCCTTCGGCGACGATCTCGAGCTCGGGCCGGAGGAGCGACCGGCCGAGCAACGCCCGTCGCGTCGCTTCCCCCTCCGGTCGGGCGACGCGGAGCCCGAGCGACCTCATGCCACGGGGCCCCGACCGAGGAGCAGGCCCAGCACCTCGGATCCCGAACGGGTCCCCAGCGACCCTGCCGCGGCCGCTCGTTCGCCGAATTTCACGCCGGATCCGCCCATTCTCGCTGTCACGCCCTCCCCTACGAGGACGAGCGGGACCGGATCGTCGGAGTGGCCCTTCAGAATGCAAGGCGTCGCGTGGTCCGCGGTGATGCCGACGCGTACCCGATCGAGGTCCAGTCCCGCCAGGAACGGGCCGAAGAAGGACCGGTCGATCGCCTCGACGACCTCCTGCTTGAGTCGCGCATCTCCATCGTGACCGGGCTCATCCGGCCCCTTGAGGTGAACGTAGACGAAGGGGTACGAATCCAGAAGTTCGCGCGTAGCACGGGCCCGCGCCCGGTACCCTTCGTCGCGGTCCCCCACCATCGGCCCCACATAGCGGTCGGCGAGACCGAGCACGCGCGCGATCCCGCGCTCGACGGGCATCTCGGTCAGCGAGGCGCCGGCGAAGCCATGGACCGCATGGAATGTGCGAATCGGGGTCGCGGGGAGGGCGCCGGCGTTGCGCACGAGCAGCCCGTTCGCGATCTTCTTGCCGCTCATCGCTCGGCGAGCGTTGACGCGATGCCCGGCGAGGACGGGACCCACCCGCTCTAGGAACGAATTCAGTGCGTCCGCCGTTCGCTGCGCCGCCGGCGACGCATCCAGAGGGCTGACTCGCAGGAGCTTCGGAGTCTCGGGCCGACGCGCCTGGCCCATCCCGCCGACCTTCTCGTAGAACGGGTCGGCGTTCGATATGTTGGGGGAGAGCGGGCCCCCGGAGATCGGCCGCATCCAAAGGACGCCCCGATGTCCCACGGTCGCCCGGACCTCGGCGCGGATCCCCTCGGGTGCGAGGAGATCCGCACGCGTCAGGGCCTGGGCGAGCTCGGACGACTCGGCCGTCGAAAGGGAGCGGCCTACGCGCGCGTCGAGCACTCCCCCGTCTCCGTCGAGGGTGGCGAAGTTGAGGCGGAGCGCTACGTCGCCGGGGGCGAGAGGGACGTCGACGCCCAGGGCCTCGAGCACGCCCCGGCCGGGCGAATCCCGCACCGGATCGTACCCTAGGAGCGCGAAGACGCCGGCGTCGGACTCCGGCGCCACGCCGGGTCCCACAACGACGACCTGGCCCATCTGGCCCCGGGCGACCAGCCCGTCCAGGTGGGGCGTTCGCGCCGCCTCGACCGGGCTCATCCCGCCCGTCTGAGGATTCGGCCGGTCCCCCAGTCCGTCGAGGACGATCAGCACGGCCGGAACGGCCTTTCCGAGAGAGGGCGAGCCTGGCGCGTCCATTAGCTAATAAGGAGTACGCGGACTGTCCTCCCGTTCCGTGGCGCAGCAGAAATCGGGTGGGCTTAGGCGTTTCCTGACGACCCGGGTCGGGAAGGCCCTCCTCGTCGCGCTCACGATCCTGGTCGTCTTCGCGTGCCTGGCCTACGCCGGCTCGGACGGCGAATTGATCGCGATCCCGGCGTTCCTGATCTTCGGGCTCGGCATCCCGATCTGGGCGGGGCTCAAGCGGCCGCGCTTCCTCGCCCTATCGGGCCTCGTCGTGCTGCTGATCACGGCTCCGCTCGCCACGGCCGTCCTGACCCAGGAGCTCTACGCGCCCGAACCGCCCGCGGTCTCGTGCTCGTCCTCGAGCAGCGCGTCGTACTGCTCGGGGTACGTCGGGACGAACGCCATCCTGCAGAATGCCAGCGTGGCCCCGTACTCGGGCAGCACGTCGACGAACTTCACCTGGAGCCTGACGGTCTTCCCGCGGTACGTTCCGCCGGGGAACTCGACCGTCTGGAACCTCTCGCTGTACATCAGCTCCTGCCCGGGCGCGACCAGCACGTCTCCGCCGAGCTGGTGCTCGGCCGGCTACCCGTTCACCCAGATCACCCAGACGCTCAACCTGTCGAACACGTCGGGACCGGTCTCGGTGGTCTTCCACGACGTGATCGGCGAGAACGGGATCTGGGACTGGCAGATGGGCCTCTACACCCTCAACGGCTCGACGCACAAGCCGTTCTATCAGAACCTCGTCGGGGACCCGCTCTACAACGGCATCGAGGGTCCGGTCATCGGCGACTTCTCGACCACCTATTCCTCGATCGTCGGCGGCTTCTACTTCGAGGTCTTCCTCTTCCTCGGCGGGCCGTTCTACCTCGTCCTGCTGGTGTACCTCCTCTTCAAGAATCGGGAGCGCCGCCGCCAGGACTCGCAGCGGCGAGCCGCCGGTCCGGTCCCCCCCACGGGTTCCCCGCCCGGAACCGCGGCCGGGGGGAGCGGAGCTCCGGCCCTCCCGGCCTCGGGACCCCCGAGCCCCGGCGCGCCCCCCGTCGCCGCCCCGGCGTCGGAGCGAGCCTGCCCGAACTGTAACGCCGTTGTCTACCCCAACGAGACCAAATGTTGGAAGTGCGGGGCGGACCTGACGTCCGGGAGCTCCGCCGCGCCGTTGCCCACGGGAAAGGCGAGCTAGCGGACCGCGACGCCGGCGCTCAACCGCCGGTGACCGTCGCGGTGCCCGTGATCGTGAGCTGGGAGGTCGACCCGAACGAGCTGTTCTTCAGCGTGACCGAGACGAGGAACGTGTACGTCGTGACGGTCGTGATGCTCGGGCTGGTGAGGATCGGGGCCCACACCAGCGTCGAGTACGCGCCGATCGTCGGGGCCGTGCTGGGAGTCACCCACCAACCGCCCTTCCCGTTGGAGAACGGCGGCACGCTCGACGTGAAAGGGCTCGACGCATTGCCGTCGAAGATGCTGACGTTCACCGTCGTGCCGCTGAACGATCCGAAGTTGGTGAGCGTGATGACGAACGTCGTCGCCGTTGCCGTGCTCTTCTTGAACGTCGGGGGGGACGGGGAGACCGCGACGCCGAAGGCGGGGGAGATCGTGATCGAGACCGCGGTGGTCGCGGTGAGCCCGCTCGCGCTGCCCGCGCTCCCCGTCACGTTGACGATGCCGTAGTACGTCCCCGGGGTCGCGTTCGTGCTGTTCGCCCCCGTGACGTTGTACTGCCAGGCCGACTGGCTCGAGTTGTACCACATCGGTACGATGGAGGTGCTCCCTGAGTAGCCGAGGATACCGGCGAGGCTGATGTACGGCTTGTGGGAGCCGAGGTTGCCCGAGACTGTCGTGTAGACCTTGAACGCCGCCCCTTTCAGGACGGGCGACGGCGACGTCCACGACGACAGGAACGTCGGCGGCGAGGCGAACGCCTGACCGGGCAGGAGCGCGCTGAAGATGACGTTCCCCTGATTCAGGACGAAGACGGTGAGGTTGTCCCCCTTCACCGAGTCGACGTACCCCGAGGTGCATCCGAAGATCGACCACGGGCCGTACCACGTCTGGCCGAGCGTCCAGACGGACGTGCTGATGCCCGAGCCCACCGTCACCCCGACGCCCGAGAAGCACTGGGTCGGCGCGCCCGCCGACTTCACGTAGACGAGGGCTCCCGAGGGGATCTGCGGCCCGGCGAGGTGCGTGATGTTGAGCCCGGCGATCGAGCCGCTCTTGTAGAACAGCGTCGCCTGGAACTGGTTCGAGCTCTGGGCGGGCGGGGACGGGAACGAGGTCACGAACGCGAAGATCGCCGAGAAGAGCACGACGGTCAGCGCGAGCAGCAGGATCGTCGCCACGACGTCCGAGACGCCCCGGCGATGGCGGCGCGGCCCGCGTCGTTGCCACCGGGCCCCCATACCACGTCGCGCGCAGCTCGGCCCGACGTCCTCGGTCATTGAAGCCAACGGCCTTCCGACTCCCAAGTCCAACGATAATCAGGCGGCCGTGGCCTATTTAGACGTTGCCGTGAACAATGGAGAAAAACAAGAGGCCGAACTCCCCGGAGATCCCGAGGAGTTCGGGAGGGAAAGGGTTGGTGCGGTTCGGGCCGTCCGCTTACGAGAAGGCGTTCGACGGGACGCTGCCCGAGTAGCCGCTCGCACCGATCGCGACCAGTTCATCGCCGAGCAGGCCACCGTTGACCGTGGCCGTCCCAACGACGTAGATCACGACGTAGAACCCACCCGAGATCGAGCCCGTGAAGCCGCCGAGGGCGGTCCAGCCGGACGTCGAGGTCGTGTAGTAGGCCACCGGGGTGGAGACCGTCGGACTGATCAGCGCGATCTGGGTCACCGTCGGGGTCGACACGCCGAGCCCCGTCGACGCGACCGGCCATGCGACCGGTGCGTTCGCCGAGTTACGGAGCGACAGCACGATGTTCGAGGTCGTCACGGACGAGCCGGCGACCTCGAGGCTGTAGCAGAAGGCGTGGGCCGTTCCGGTCGTTCCGCATCCCGTGGTCGCGCCGCTGTTGGACGTGGCGTTGGTGGGCACGCCCCACGAGAAGTTCGTTCCCAGCGGGGCCGAGCTCGGGCCGTGCGTCAGGCCCGAAATGAGCACGTACAGCACGGCGGCCAACACGACCGTGATCGCCACGAGCAAGATCGTAGCGATGATCGGCGACACCGCGCGCTTCCGCGCCTTTCTCCAGCTCCGCGCTCTCTCTCCAAAGACGTTCATTCCGTTTTTCCTCCGATGGGCCGTTAGACCCGCGGGTGACGGTATGGCCGAGTGCCGGTATATGAATGATGAGGTCGATAGAACGGCGATGGACGACGTATAATTCGTCAAAAGACGTAATACATATCAATACGCATAATGACGCACTCGCGCACGCGAGGGTCCCGCACGGTCCGCGCGGTCGTCGTGGCTCGTCGGATCGGGGGAACAACGGGCAGCGCACATCAACCTTGGCTTCGAATGGAGGGTCCGACACGGCTCGGCTCGGTCCAGGTCCGATCGCCCGTCGGGAGGTCGCCCGAACGGGCCGGGGAGCGCCTGAGCGGGGATTCGATCTTTCGTCTCGCTACGCGACCGATGGACTCGCGACCGAGACGGAGTGGATCCCCGGAAACACGTACGGCACGAGTCGCCACGAGCGACCGGCGTCCGGGCTGATGAACAATTGGCCGGTCGTCGTTCCGACGTAGATCCCGGGCGGATCGAGAGTGTCCGTTGCGATCCCCTCGCGGTGGACCCCGAA
>JASHUS010000215.1 GCA_030039865.1 Thermoplasmata archaeon | reverse complement strand
GCCCGCACCCTGCCCGCGGGGAGTTCGTCGAACTACTCGGTCGGCGTCGAGATTCCCGTCGGTCCGAGCGGAGCGGGAGGCTCGCTCCTGGTGGCGGACCAGTACTTGGTCGTGGACACCTGGGGCAACGCGACGTTCGCCTACCTCTTTCCGGTGTCGATCCACCTCGCGCAGAATGTGTCGTGGGGCGCGCCCTTCGCCGGATACCGGGTGACGCTCGGGGTCGCTCCTCCTCCGACCGGGCCCGCCACCGTGCCCGTTACCGTGAGCTTCGCCGACAACGCGCAACTTCCCGAGGCCGGCGAACTCGAGGTGACGCTCGAGAGTGCGCGCGGCGTCTCCTGCGGCGCCACCGACTATCCGGTCGACGTAACGTCGGGCGGGGCGTACTCGGTCACGCAGGACGTCGCGATCGCTTCCGGCTGTTCCCTCGCGGGGGGCTCCGCCGTTTCCACGTTCGTCACGCAGGGGCTCACGATCTCGCTGCCCCCCGAGGCGTTCCCATGAGCGCCGGGGGCGCGGCCGCGATGGAGACCTCCGGGACGCCGTCAGTTCCGCCTACGGCCGCCGAGTCCCGCGTGCCTCCGCTCGGAGTGCGCCTTGGGGCGGGTGCCCTGAAGTTCGTTCTCCTCCTAGTCTTCCTGGTGGTGTTGCCGGTCGGGATCATCGACTTCCTGCACGCCCGCTCGATCTCGACCCCGATCTCCGCCGAGATCGAGGTGCTCTTCGGGCTACCGCTCTGCGCGCTCATCGCAGCGCGGGGGGTCGTACGGCCTACGCGGGCGTACGGTCCGGTCACGATCGCGGCGGCGACGGTGACCACTCTGTTCCTCCTGTACATGATCCTTCAACCGACGTACCAGGTCTCCGTGCCGCAGGTCCCGATATCACTCGCCGTGACGTACACGAGCTTCCTGCTCCTGCTGCTACTCGTGCCGATCCTCACGATCGCCTCGGGCTCAGTCACCACGTTCGAAGACTTCCGCGACCCGGGCGTCCGGCTCGAGTTCGACTATCCGCCCTGACCGGCGCCTCGTCCGCCGGTCGGTCTCCCGACCCGATCTCGCGTTCCTGTCGAATGGGGATTAAATACCCCGGCCCGGCGTCGCGCGGGCCGGACGGCGGCGCGCGGCGCTGCCCCGCACGGTCGAGATGATCCCGAATCCGGTCAACAATCTCTGGGTCATCGTCGCCGCGCTCCTCGTCTTCACGATGACGATCGCGGTCGGTTTTCTCGAGGTCGGCGAGCTCGGCGAGGACCGCTGGCGCAGCCTGCTGAAGACCACCATCATGACGTGCCTGGCGCTCGCGCTCATGGCGATGCTCGGCTTCGACCTCGCGTTCGCCCCCACCGTGGGCAACGGCTTCATCGGCAACCCGTACTACATGCAGCCGTTCCTCGGCGGATCGAGCGCGGCCGCGCCCGGTATCCTCACGGGCGTCTGGTGGTCGACGAACCCCTCGAACACCTTCGGCTACTTCCTCGGCTCCGCCTCGGCCCCGCTCGCCCTCAGCACCGGGACGTACTTCCTCTTCGAGACGGCGTTCGCGGCCGTCACCTTCGCCCTCGTCGGCGTCGTGATGGTGAAGAAGGTGAAGATCCGCGCGGTCGCGCTCTTCGCGATCCCGTACTTCCTCCTCATCTGGGTCCTGCCGGCGGCCTGGATCTGGAACCCCTCGGGCTGGCTCGCGAAGATGGGGATGGTCGATTTCGCGGGCGGCCTCGTCGTCCACGCGGCGGCCGGGGCCGCCGGGCTCGCGATCCTCGTACAGATCTGGCGGGAGGAGAAGGCGCGCGGGCTGCGGGAGAGCCCCCAGATCCCGACGAGGGTCGACTCGACGTGGCTGACGCTCTCGGTCCTCCTGCTGTGGGTGGGGTGGTTCGGCTTCAATCCGGGGAGCGTGCTCGCGTTCAACGCGGAGACGACCGTGGTCGTCCTCACGACGTTCCTCGCCGCCGCCTTCGCGTTCCTGTCCCTCATGGCGTGTCGGTTCGTCCAGACCCGCCAGGACCCGGGCTATCTCTACTCGGCGAACGGGGTCCTCATGGGGCTCATCGTGATCACGCCGCTCGCGGGCTTCGTGAGCCCGTTGAGCGCGGTCGTCCTCGGACTGCTCTGCGGTCCCCTCTTCGTGCTCGCCGAACGGGCGTTCGCCCGGGCGAAGTGGTTCTCCGATCCGATCGGCCTGCTCCCCGGCCACCTCACCGGCGGTCTCTTCGGGCTCCTGATGATCGGCGTCTTCGCGCAGAGCGCGTTCGCCACCGCTTCCGGTTACGCGTCGTTGCCGAGCGGCCTCCTCTTCGGCGGGGGCGCCTCCGCCGTCCACCAGCTCGGTCTCGAGGCGTTCGGGGCGGTGGTCGTCCTCGCGGTCGTCTTCGCCATCTCGTACGTCGCGATCTGGGTGATCGCGAAATCCCTCGGAGGGATCACGCGCCCCTCCCCCGAATAGGCCGCGACCGCGTCCGGGCGCCGCCTCAAAGGTTTGCGTTCGACTTTCCCTGAGTTCACCGCACATTTATCGTGCCACCGCCGGTAGAGTCGCGAGGACTATGGCGAAGGTCGAGATATTGGCAAGCGAGAACGGGCCGAACCTCGTGATGGTCGACGGAAAGGTCAGCATGGCGCTCTGCCGCTGCGGCCACTCCAAGCACAAGCCGATGTGCGACGGCAGCCATCGCGCGGCCGGATTCCGGGCCGAGAAGGCC
>JASHUS010000214.1 GCA_030039865.1 Thermoplasmata archaeon | reverse complement strand
GGGCCGCGCTCCCGATCGCGCCGGTCAGGTACGGCAGGGCCGCGACGCCGATCGCGAGCGCGACCCCGACGTTGAGGTAGGCGATCCAGGCGCCCTCCTCCGCGAGCGGGCCCCCGCCCGGAGCAGCGACCCGGTCCTCGCCAAAGACCATCCGGCCGATCTGCGTGTTGACCCCGAGGAAGGCGATGAGGATCGCGAGCACGAGCAGCAGCGCGACGTCGTACCAGCCCGCCGCCAGCGCGCCGACCACGATCAGGAGCTCGCCGAGGAACGTGCCGAACGGCGGCGCCCCGGTCACCGCGAACGCGGCCAGCACCCACGCGCCGCCCGTCCGCGGCATCCGGTGGCGGAGGTCCCGGACCTCCTCGATCCGGTTCGTGCCGGTGGACCGGAGGACGTTGCCCGAGCAGTAGAACGCCGCCGACTTCGCGAACGCGTGCGCGACGAGGAGGACGAGGGCCCCGTAGAGCGCCACCCCGCCGAGCGCGATGCCCACGAGGGCGATCCCCATGACCTCCATGCTCGAGTACGCGAAGAGCCGCTTGAACGAGCGCTGGCGCTGGAGGAGGAAGGCGCCGACGAACGCGGTCGTGAGCCCGAAGAGGATCAGGAGGTCGGTGATCGCGGCCGGCGCGGGGCGCGGCAGGATCGCGTAGACGCGGGCGAAGGCGTAGAGCGCCGTCGGCAGGAGGACGCCCGAGAACAGGGCCGAGATCGGCGACGGCGCTTCGGAGTGCGCGTCGGGCAACCACGTGTGCATCGGGAAGAGCCCGACCTTGGTGCCGTACCCGACGAGCGCCAGCGCCACGGCCATCTCGATCGGGAGCGTCACGGCGGGCGGGGCGGCCGCCAGGGAGAACGCGTCGAGCGTGCCCGTGGTCGCGTAGATCAGGAGGAGCGCGAAGAGCGCGATCGTGAGACCCGCGGAAGCGATCAGCGTGTACCGCCATGCGGCCTCCACGCTCGTCGGCCGGCGCTCGAGGACGATCAGGAGCGCGCTCGCGACCGTCGTCGCCTCGATGCCGATCCACATCAGCCCGAGGTCGGAGACGACGAGCGTCGCGATCATCGCGAAGGCGAACGCGTGGAGCAGCGCGTAGTAGATCTGGGGCGTCAGGAACGGCCGGTGGACCGCCCGCAGGTAGCCCTCGGAGTACCAGGCCGACGTCGCGTAGATCGCCGTCACCATGACCAGGAAGACCTCGCTGAGCGAGTCGAGCCCGAGGTACGGTCCCCAGCGTCCGCTCGCTCCGTCGACGAGGAGCCCGAGCGCGGCCGCGAGCGCGAGGAGCGGCCCGATCCGGGCGGCGGACCGGCCCACCGCGCGGAACGGCACGAGGGCGAGGACCGCGCTCGCGGCCGGCGCGAGGAGGAGCAGGAAGAGCCAGAAGGTGTCGAGCGGGTCGCTCATCCCGAGAGCTCCTCCAGGCCCGCTTCCTCGGGCGTGCCGGTGACGTCACGCTGGATCGACAGGATCACCCCGACGAGCACGACGCCGAGCACGTCGAGGAAGACGACCGTCTCGACGAACAGGGGGAAGGCGTGGGCATAGAGCGCCCCCGCGTAGACGATCGCGTTCTCCTCCTCGAGGTACCCGATCACCTGGACGAGCGTGTTCGACCGGGTCGCGAGCATGAGCAGGCCCTGGATGAGCAGGACGAACGGGAGCGCCGCGCCGACCTCGGGAAAGCCCGACGCGAACGTCTGCTGGAAGACGAACCACGCGAGGATCGCCGCGGCCACCGCCGCGAGGGCATGCCCCGTCACCCGGTTCGCCGCGTGGATCTCGCGGATCCGCCAGCGGAACGCCCGGATCTGCCGGCGCAGGATGTACGGGATCACGAGGGCCCGGATGATCACCGTGAGCGCCGCGAGCACGAGCAGGTCGAGGCTCTTCTCGGTCCAGGCGAGCCATCCCAGCAGCACGGCGAGGAGGAGCGACTGGAGCGCGACCCCGCCGATCATCGGATCGACGAACGACTCGGCCTGCAGGTAGAGCGCCGTGAGCAGGATGCCGACCCCGACGAGGGCGATGACCTCGGTCGTCGCGTCCATCTAGGCCGCCCCCAGCACGGCGAACGCGAACACCGACAGCAGCGCGAGCGAGAACGAGAGCGCGAGGTAGTCCCGGATCTTGAAGAGGCGGACCTTCGCGATCGTCGCCTCGACGAGCGCGAGGCCGCCCATGAGGGCGAGCAGTTTCCCGAAGAGCACGCCGATGTTGATCGTCGCGGCCCAGAGCGTCGGTTGCGCGAGGAGCCCCCAGGGCACGAGGAAGACGTTGAGGAACACCGCGCAGAGCAGGAACTGCTTCATCCAGCCGTTCCAGCGCAGGATCCCGAGCAGGCGGCCCGAGTGCTCGAAGAGCCGCCCGTCCTCGAGCATCCCGAACTCCATCAGCCCGGCGCTCTCCACGGGGAGGCGGCCGATCTCCGCGAGCAGGAGCAGGAAGAACGCCCCGGTCACGAGCAGGTGGGTCGGGGAGAGGTAGGCGGCGGTCGACGAGGTCAGGAGGTTGTTCGTGACGTACGGGTTGTTCGTCCCCGAGATCACGGCCACGGCGAAGAACACGACGATCAGCGTCGGCTCCCCGAACGCGGCGAACGACACGGTCCGGCTCGCCCCCAGCGCGGCGTAGTTGCTGCCCGAGTCGAGCGCGGCCAGCAGGGTCAGGGTCCCGGCCAGGGCGAACATCAGTCCGCCGCCGAGGAAGTCGACCGTCGAGGCGAAGGGGATCGGGTACGGGGTGATGATCGGAACGACGATCGAGATCAGCAGGTACGCGCCGAAGGCGAGGATCGGCGCGACGACGAACACGGCCGACGAGCCGTCCGGGACGAGGGTGTCCTTACGGAGGTACTTCGCGAGGTCGAGGTACGGCTGGAAGATCGAGGGCCCCCGCCGCGACTCGGTCCAGGCCTTGACGCGGGCCGAGATTCCGGCGAGCAGGGGCGACAGGAGGAGTACGGTCGCCGCCTGAAGGACGTTGATTGCCTGCTGCGTCGGGTCCACTTTGCCCACTCCTCGTTCTGGGAGTAGGCGTCATTGGCCCAGGGGCGGTTTGCCGGGGGACCGGCCGGCGGACGCCTCCGCCAACGGAAGAGGACACGCGCGAGTACTTAGGGGTGCCGCCGGTCCGGGGCGTCGCGGTCACTCCGGGCCGGTGGCGGGGCGTATCCGGAACGTGACCGGGGCGAACCCGGGCCCGGACGGGCTACCGGGGCGCACGGAGATGGCCAGGGGCCGGTGACGTGCCTCTCCGAGAACGGAGTCGAACGCCGGGCGGGTCAGGAGCGTCCGGCGCGCCCAGAAGGCGGAGCGATGGAACTGGTAGTCGAGGGAAGGAGGGACCGTCGCCTCGCCGTGGCTGAGGTCGTGCAGCGTCCAGCCACGTCGGTCCGACCAGGGGATCAGCTCTCGTTGGCCGCCGGCATACGTCAGGTGGAGCCCCTCGCCATCGATCGA
>JASHUS010000213.1 GCA_030039865.1 Thermoplasmata archaeon | reverse complement strand
GTACGCCGCGAGGTAGCCTCCGCTGAGGGAGTCGGCCGCGGTGAGGTCGGTGCCGGTCTGGAACTCGTCGACGAGGACCGATATCCGGCACGCCGGACAGCCGGCGGCGATCGCCGCGGTCGCGTTCGCGACGCGGGCGGGCAGGCCGGTCTCGCCCGCGAGGGACGCGAACCAATCGGAAAGATCCGTCGACGGGTAGCCGGCCCCTGCCGGGTAGACGTGGATCGCCATCGCCGAGAGGTTCGGGCCGTCCGCTTCGAGCGTCGGGTCGAACCATCGCGCGACGCCGGAGGCCCCGAGCCCGATCCCGCCGATCCCGATGATCGGGGTCGCCGGGTCGACTGCCCGGATCGCGGAGACGTACGCACCGACGAGCCCGGCGTACTGCTCGGGGGTCGGGGTGACGTTCTGGGAGTCGTTCCACGCGGACCACGGGATATCGAAATGGCGCCAGAGGGCCGGCTCGTTGCCGATCTCCCAGTAGGCGGGTCGCAGACCGAGGGTACGCTCCGTGTAGTTCACGATCGCCTCCGCGAAGGAGGCGTTGTCGATCTCCGCCGGTAGCGTGATCACGGCCCGACAGTCCTCCGCGCGGCACCAGCGCGTGAACTCGGCGAGGGAGGTGTTGGCCGGGAACGCGATCCCGTCGTCCGGGACGATCGTCCCGGTGTCGTTGTCGGCCAGCGGATCGAACCGGTCGCCGAGCTCGCCGCCCGGCCACCGCACGAACCGGATGCCGGTCGCATTGAGGGCGGAGAGCGCCGGCCCCGCGAGGTACTCGTCCGCCCGCAGGTTCACGCCCAGGAACCCGTCATCGAGCGCGATCGCGGAGCCGTTCGCCGCTCCGATCGACGCCGGGACTGACGGGGCCGACTCCATTGGTGAGGAGGGGGCCGGCGAGAGTGCGATCCACACGAGAGGTACGGCGATTGCGATCACGATGACGGTCGACGCGATGATGATCCAGCGCGGACGATCGGGATCGTTGGGCGATCCGAACATCCCCGACCCGGGGGCTCCGGCCACGCGGGCCATACCGGCCACCGGGGGGTCCGCCGACTATGAACCCTTGCCTTGCGGTGGAGCGTCGGAGTCCGAGGGTTGGGAGGCCGTCGGGGGGGCTTACGGTCGGCGGGTCGTGAGGAACGTCTGGCGGTGATAGGGACCTTCGTAGCGGGCGGCCGCGTAGCGGCAGAGGCCCTCCGAGTTCGGCTCGCAGCTCGCGCAGTTCCGCTCGGCCGGCACCGGGGGGCGGACGCGGTCCTCCCGGATCTGGCGCAACGCGACCTTCAGCCAGCTCTCCGCCGTGCTGTCGTACGCGATCTGGACCCAGCCCTCCCGGGCCCCGCCGCCCGCGGCGTCGCCGTAGAGGACGATACCGTGCGAGGGCCGGTGGCCGAACACGGCGTGGACCAGGCGGCACTCCGCGATCGCCTGCACGGTGTCGAAGAGACGACCGTGCGCCTCGTGGTACCCGACAAAGAGATGCGTCGACTTGTACTCAACCGGCACGTACTCGCCCGCCGCCCGCGCGATCACGAAGTCGGGCCGGCCCGAGAGTCCCAGCTCGGGGTCGATGAGGTTCGAGTGGCCGCTCGCAAACCGGGGATCCCGCTGGACGCGCTCGGGCGCGAAGAAGACGGGCAGTCCCTCCTCGTCGTCATCCTCGTAGACAAGACGGTCGCGCTCGTCGATGTCGAGGCGTCCTTCGTTGACCTCGACGTGGCCGAGAGGCGGCGCGAAGAGCGGAGAGTGGCGGAGCGGGACGACGTCGGCGGGCGCGTGGACCGGTGGAGCGGGGCGGCCGAGCGTGTGGGCGCGGATCGACCAGTGGAGCTCCATCTCGTGCGGGCAGTGGAAGTACGTGACGAGATCGTGGGGGGTCAGGTGCTCCAAGGTCGGCGGGGCGGTCGGCGTCGCGAGCATCGGCGACGCGGCGTCCTCCCGGGGTATGAAGTTGCGGCTCGACGGGAACCCGGTGGGTCAGGGTCCGGACTCGAGGGCCCTTCCCGCGAGTGCGACGTCCTCCGGCCCGACCGCGTACCGGGCGAGAAGCGCCGCGAGCAGCTCGCGATCCGGGCCGTACGACCGGAGCCACGGGCCGAACTTCTGGAGCGCCTCGCGTCGACCGCGCCAGGCCAGCCGGGCGTACGTGTACTCGGGTCGGGGGACACGGAGGCGCCGGCCGTCGTGCTCGGCCACGACCATGCGCGGGCCATCCGGCGTCGCGCCCCACGCGTCGATCGCCTTCGGCGTCTCGAGCGGGACGGCCCACTCGACCCGCGCCCCGGCGGCGAACGTTCCGACGAACGCCCGGGCCGCGCGGACGATGCCGAGGCCGGGCCAGTCGGTCGTCGCGGTCGGTTCGATGAGATACTCCCGGAGCGCGAGGCCGACGGCATCCACGCCCCGGCGCAGCACGAAGAGGTCGATGTCTCGCGGCGCGATCGGGGCGCCGAGCAGCCAGGCGGCGACCGAACCGGAGAAGAACCAGTCGGTCTCCGCAAGCTCGGTGACCGCCGAGAGTCGTGCGACGACCTCGCGCACCGCCGCGTCGATGGCGACCGGCGCGACGGCGTACAGCTGGTCCATCATCGCCTGCAGCACGAACCGGCTGCGATTGTACGCCGCGCGGACGCGGGGCGCGTCGGCGAGCTCGAGGCGGAAGCGCCGGTGCCAGCACCGGGGTCCGCCGAACATGCACGCCACGGAGGGGTGGACGTACCCGAACGGATCGAGCGGCCCCGCGGGGGGCCCCCCGGCGTCGGAGCCCCCGTCCTGGGCGTGGTAGGTGTAGATGGTCGTGCCCTCCTCCTCGTCGAGTGAGAGCTGATGGAGGAACCCTCCGCCGAGGTCCGGTCCCGATAGCATCTGGGCCGGCACGGCGGAACGCTCCGGGAACGGTGGGCGCGTCGCTAGGCCGCCGGGGGCTGGAGCGTGAGCCCCTCGGGGATCGGGATCTTCCCGGTCGTGACCTCGACGTGCGCTCCCTTGCGTCGCCCCACGACGTAGGAGCCGCTCGGGAGGGACTTCCAGACGCCGGGTTCCCCGTCGAACGGCTCGCTTCCGATGACAAGGCGGTGCGGCGTCGACTGGTACGTCATCTCGTAGTACCGGCGGTGGTGATCGAAGAGTCCCGTGCCGTGGTCGCCGGTCCACAGGCAGAATCCCCACAGCTCGTCCGGTCCGCGCGAGTAGAGGACGTTGAGACCCGAATAGGGCGGGACGCCCGTCGCGTGCAGCCCCTGCGCGACGCGGGCGAGGTCCTCGACCGTGTGCGAGAAGCCGATGAGCGGGTCGGCGTGCTCCTCGGTGTTGCGGAAGAGGAGCCAGAAGAGGACCTCGCTGTCGTTGACCCCTTTCACCATCGACTCGTGCACGCCGAGCATCGGGCGGGTCTCGGTCGGGAACGGGATCGCGCCGTTGTGCGCGAAGATCACGGTGTGGTGCTCGAACGGCTGGCTGTTCTCGAGCCCGATGAGGCGCCCGGGCGGCAGGTTGAGCGGATTGCTCGCATGGCGTAGGTGCCCGATCACGACCGGGGCGCGGGCGCTCTCGGCGGCCGCGACGAACTGCTCGCGCTCGGGTGAGAGGCTGGCCTGGCCCGTGCCCTTCACGACCCGGGCCCGGCCGTCGTCCTCGAACCAACCGATCCCCCACCCGTCCTTCTGGGCGGTCTCGGGGGACACGTTCGCCTGGGCGAGGAGGGAGCGGTCCGACCGGACCAGCCACGGCTCGGCCGACTCCTCTTTCGAGGAGATGAGCCCGAACAATCGGCACATGAACCGTCCCACGTCCGCCCGGTAGATAACGCTCGGCGCGGGTCCCCCCGACGCACGCGCGGGAAACCGAACCTTTTTACCGCCCCCGGAACTAGAACGGACGACCCCCAGAACGACGATGGTCGCGATCGAAGTCACTCAAGCCGCGCGGGACCAGGTCCTGCGCATCATGGAGAAGCAGGGCAAGCCCGGCTCGGCGCTCCGTCTCTACGTGCAGGGCGGGGGCTGCTCGGGCCTCACGTACGGGATGTCGTTCGATAAGCAGGAGTCGGGCGACGAGGTCGCCTTTCAGGAGCGCGGGCTCACCGTGGTCGTCGACCGCGCGAGCGCGCCCCTGCTCGAGGGCGTCAAGGTCGACTTCCTGCTCGGCCTCGAGGCGTCCGGGTTCAAGATCTCGAACCCCAACGCGACCCACACCTGCTCGTGCGGGAAGTCGTTCTCCGCGTGATCGGTCGCGACCCCCGCGGCAGGGGGCTTTTATACCAGCCGGGTACTTGCATTCCTGGGGTAATCGAGGAGGGCCCCCGACATGAGCGATAGTGTGGCAGTTCAACTGGAAGTTACCAAGGAAGCGCAGGACCAGGTCCGGGATCTGATCAAGGCCCAGAAGCCCGGCACGGCGGTCCGCGTCTACCTTCAGTCCGCGGGCGGTGGCGGCGGCTGCGGTGGCGGCTGC
>JASHUS010000212.1 GCA_030039865.1 Thermoplasmata archaeon | reverse complement strand
GCCGCGCCGGTCACGGAGATCGAGCCCCTGATCCGCGCGACGGGTTTCTATCGGGTCAAGGCGCGGGGCATCCGGGCGGCCGCCCAGGCGCTGCTCGACCGCTACGGCGGCGAGGTCCCGCGCTCGCTCGACGAGCTCCTCACGCTCCCGAACGTCGGGCCCAAGACGGCGAACTGCGTCCTCGTGTTCGGGTACGGGATCCCGGCGATACCGGTCGACACGCACGTCCACCGCATCGCCAACCGGCTCGGCGTGGTGCGGACGCGCACACCGGAAGAGACGGAAGCGCGGCTCCGCGAGGTCGTGCCCGAGCGCTACTGGATCCCGCTCAATCCCCTGCTCGTCCAGCACGGCCAGAACCTGTGCCGGCCGATCGGTCCGCGCTGCCCGGAGTGCCCGATCCGCGAGCTGTGCGCGACGGGCCGGGCCCTGCGGTCGGGTCGGGACCCTCCCCGGCCGGAGGACCGGCCGCGACGGACGCGATCGGCGGCACGAGCGCGAGCGCGACCAGCGCGACGGCCACCGCGAGGGCGAGGAACTCCCAGGCGACGCGGTACGAGAACGCCCCGACCACGTACCCGAACCCGAACGACACGACGGCGCCTCCGGCGAGCTGGATCGAGTTGAAGAGCCCGATCGTGAGCGGGATCTCCTCCGCCGGGACCTCTTTCCAGTAGTGCGGCAGCACGTACATCACCGCGTAGACGAACCCGTAGCCGAACGAGAACGTGCAGCCGATCAGCACCGCGCCGACGAGGCCGACGAAGGGGAGGGCCGAGAGCACGCCGGCGGCGAGCAGGGTCGCGAGCGCGAGCTGCGTCCGATGGTTCGGGCGCCGTTCGGCGAGCGCTCCCCCGACCGGGCCCCCGAAGAAGCTCGGCATCACGAACAGCATGCCGATCACCCCCGCGAGCCCGATCGACCAGCCGAGCACGGACTCCCCGTACGGCACGATGAACTGACCGGTCGCGAACGACGCGCCTTCGAGGCCCACGAAGGCGACGCCGATCGCCCACGCGCCGCGGAAGCGAAGCCCCGCCGGCCATCCCGGTCGGCGCGGCTCCCGACGGGCGGGCGCGGCGCCGGCGGCCCTCGGCACGAGGGCCAGCGCGACCAGGACGATCACGCCGAGCATGATCCCACCCACCGCCATCGAGCCGCGCCATCCGACCTCGGGGATGAGGAGCGAGCTGCCGATCACGCCGAGGCCGGCGCCCACGCTGAACGCCGTAGCGAAGGTGCCGACGGGGAGCCCGCGGTGGCCGGTCGGGTAGAGGCTCGCGACGAGCCCGATCGCGGGCGAGAAGAACAGCGCCGCCCCGACGCCCGCGGCGAGGCGCGTCGCGAGGAGAATCGAGAATGACGGCGCGAGCGCGCTACCGATCCCCGCGAGCGCGAGCAGGGCGACGCCCCAAAGTGAGACCGGTCGGGCGCCGTACCGACGCGCGAGGAATCCGGCCGGCACCTGCAGGAGCCCCGCGCCGACGAGAAAGGCGGCGGTGAGCAGGCCCCACGCGGCCGGCCCGACCCCGAACTCCTTCCCGAGCGGGACCAGACCGGGCCCGAGATCGAACCAGTTGTACGCGTAGCCGACGCGCAGTGCGATGAGGACGACCGTCGCGCGGGTGACCGCCCCGCGCGAGAGCTGGGAGGACGTCACCATCGCACTCGATCCGATCCTCCAACCTCGACGGGCCGCGTGCCTCCGAACCCCTTAAGGGTGGGCTGGCGTCGGCGCCCCCGGGATGGACGACGCCGAGTACGACCTGCCGTTCTTCCATCAGCAGGGATTCCATCGTCGGACGTGCGTCGTCTGCGGGCACGCCTTCTGGACGTTGGGCGACCACGACCGCTGCCAGGAGGCACCGTGCCGGGAGTACGGCTTCATCGGTTCTCCGATCTTCGCCCGGCCGTACTCGCTGCACGACATGCGCGAGACGTTCCTCGGGTTCTTCGAGGGCCGCGGGCACACCCGGATCCGCCGGTACCCGACGGTCGCGCGCTGGCGGAACGACGTCTTCTTCACCCAGGCGTCGATCTACGACTTCCAGCCGTGGGTGACGAGCGGCGCGATCCCGCCGCCGGCGAACCCGCTCACGATCAGCCAACCGGTCGTCCGATTCATCGACCTCGAGGAGGTCGGCCGCAGCGGCCGGCACTTCACGCTGTTCGAGATGATGGCGCACCACGCGTTCAATCGGCCCGACCACGAGGTCTACTTCAAGAACCGCACGACCGAACTCTGCCACGAGCTCTACGTCGAGCAGCTGGGCACGGATCCGAGATCGCTCACCTACAAGGAGGAGGTGTGGGAGGGCGGAGGCAACCTCGGCCCCTCGCTGAGCGTGGGCGCGGCCGGACTCGAGGTCGCGACCCTCGTCTTCATGGAGTACGTGCGGGACGGCGAGCGACTGAAGCCGATGCCGCTCACGGTGGTGGACACCGGCTACGGGCTCGAGCGGATGGTCTGGGCGAGCCACGGGACGAAGACGGCGTACGAGCCGGTCTTCGGCGAACAGTACGAGGAGCTGCGCCGCACCTTCCCGCCGCGCGAGGCGGCGATCCTCATCGACCACGCGCGCGCGCTGAACTTCCTCCTCACGGACGGGGTGGTCCCCTCGAACAGCAAGGAAGGGTACTTCGCCCGCCTGCTGCTGCGTCGCTCGCTCCGCATCCTGAGCCGCGCGCCCGAGGGGCCCGACGTCCACGCGATCTTCGAGCGAGCTGGCCGGGAGATCGCCCGGGACTTCCCGGAGGTCGGGGCGCATCGGGACGATCTACGACGCGTGATCGAGGCGGAGGTCGAGCGCTATCGGGAGTCGATCGAGCGCGCCCGCCAGACGATCCGACGGGCCGAGGAGCGGGCCCGGGGCGCGGGGGATCACATCACGTCGGACCAGCTGCTCGAGTGGTACGACTCCCTGGGGGTCCCGCCCGACCTCGCCGTCGAGGAGCTGAAGGAACCGCCGCCGATCCCGCCGGACTTCTATGCGCTGGTCGCGGCCCGTCACGAGAACGAAGCGCCCGCGAACGACTACGCGGAGCCGAGGCAGGGCCTCCCGGACGTGCCGGCGGGCGTGCCCGCCACCGAGGCGCTGTACTACGCCGATCCGTACACGGTCACCTTCGAGGCTCACGTCGTCTGGACGGACGGCCCGTTCGTCGTCCTCGATCGGACCTACTTCTATCCCACGGGAGGCGGGCAGGTCCACGACGTGGGGCATCTCGGCGACCTCGCGGTCGTCGATGTCGAACGGCACGGGCCCTACATCCTGCACCGGCTCGAGCGACCGGCCCCGTTCCATGGTGGGGATCGGGTCCACGGGCGGATCGACGCGGTGCGCCGCACGCAACTGATGCAGCACCACACCGCCACGCACCTCATGAACGGGACGCTGCGCGAGGTGCTCGGGCCCCACGTCTGGCAGGCCGGGGCGTACAAGGGGCCGGAGTTCGCCCGCATCGACGTGACGCACTTCCGGCCGCTCTCGCCCGAGGAGCTGCGGACGATCAATCGGCGCGTCAACCAGCTCGTGCGGGAGGATCGGCCGGTCAAGAGCTACTTCGAGCCCCGCACCGAGGCGGAACGCCGCTTCGGCTTCACGCTCTATCAGGGCGGCGCGGTGCCGGGCAAGGACCTGCGCATCGTCGAGATCCAAGGGTTCGACGTGGAGGCGTGCGGCGGCACCCACTGCACCCACACGAGCGAAGTGGGCGCGATCGACATCCTCGAGGTCGAGCGGATCCAGGACGGGATCGTGCGCGTGACGTACGCCGCCGGCGAACGCGCGCTCGAGATCCGCGAGCAGCACGAGCTGATCCTGCGGGAGGAGTCGAAGCGTCTCGGCGTGCCGGTGACCGACCTCGCGAAGGGCGTCGATCGGCTGCTCGCCGAGGTCGAGTCGAGCCGCAAGGCGGACCGCGAGCGCGATCGCTCCCGCATCGAGCGAGCGGCGAGCGAGCTCCTGAAGTCCGATCGCGTGGAGCGCGTGGGGCCCATCACTTTGATCGCGGCCCAGCCCGAGAACTACGAGCGGTCGGAGCTGATGAACCTCTCGCGGATCCTTTCGCAGGCACCGGGGACCGTGGTCGTCCTCGCGACCGAACGCGACGACCGGGGCACGCTCTTCGTCGGATCGACCGCACCGGGGATCTCCGCCGTCGAGATCCTGAAGTCGGCGCAGGCCGCCTTCGACGGCAAGGGCGGGGGGAATCCGGCGTCGGCGACGGCCGTCGGGGACACGGGTCCGGCCCTCCGCGAGGCGTTCCGCCAGGCGCACGCCGCCGCTCGGCACCTCGCGCGCGAGCCAGGCGCGACGGCGCAGGGTCCGACCGATTCCTAGATTTACGTCACGGCCCGGCGGGTCGGTTGGGACGAAACCTTTACCTTCCGATGGCGCCAATTCAACAGTCGGGATATCGAATGATTAGTCGGGCTCGGGCCCTTTCGGCCCCCTCGAGCGTCCGGGTGCGGCCATGAGCGCGAGCGAAGGGAGCACGATCGGCGGGATCCCGCCGGAGGTCGTGACGTTCCTGAGCGGCAAGGGCGGACGCTCGCTCATCGTGAAGGGCGGCGCCGGTACCGGCAAGACCACGTTCGGGCTCGAGCTGCTCGAGCGGGTGGGGCAGCCGAGCCGCTCGTACTACCTCTCCACGCGGATCGGCGACGAGGCGCTCTACCGCCAGTTCCCCTGGCTCAAATCGACCGAGATGCGCACCCGCGTGCTCGACGCGGCGAAGCTCTTCCTGGACGCCATCGGCCCGGGGAGCCGGCCCCGCGACCCCGAACTCCCCGAGACCGAGCAGAAGAAGGTCCGCGCGGGCCGCGAGGTCCTCGCGAGCTTCGGACAGGAACGTGGTCCGCCGACGCGCGTCGACCGCACGCATCTCGCGGCGCTCCTGAAGCGCAGCCCGATGCCCGAGGTCGAGAACGTCTACAACCGCATCGAGCGCGGGCTACCGGACAAGTCGCTCCTCATCATCGACTCGCTCGAGGGTGTGACGCACAAGTACGGACTCGAGATGGAAGAGTTCGTCATGGCCCTCCAGAAGGACCTCGTCGAGGGATCGAGCACCGACGTCGTCATGATCCTCGAGAAGCCCGAAGCCGGCGGGATCGAGTACCTCGTCGACGGGCTGATCTCGATCCAGCGCGAGGAGCTCGACGAGCGGCGCGTCCGCCACCTGCGGCTCGAGAAGCTGCGCGCGACCAACATCGGCCGCGCCCGCTACGCGGTGACGCTCGACGGCGGACGGTTCGAGGCGCTGGGCGTGATGAACTCGTCCTCCCCCGCCGCGTCGGCCGGGGCCTGGCGGCCGGTCGCCGACACCGAGCGCCACTACTCGACGGGAATCCCGGACTTCGACAAGCTCCTCGGCGGGGGCCTCAAGCGCGGCAGCTTCAACGCCTTCGAGGTCGACGTCAACGTCGGCATCGACGACTACTACATGCTCTTCGCGCCGACGTTCCTCAACTTCCTCTCCCAGGGCCGGGGCATCATCGCGGTCCTCGCCGCGGGCGAGTCCCCCGAGAAGCTGCGGGACACGCTGATCAAGAACGTGCCCCCGAACCAGTTCGACACGCGGGTCCGGATCCCCGACTACACGACGGGCGAGACGGAGGATCCGTACATCCTGCCGATGGCGCGCTTCGGCCGCGAGGACGCGATGCGCGCGATGGTCACGGCCGAGAAGGCGGTCGCCGGACCCGACCGCAAGCCGTTCCTCGAGTACACCGCGTTCGACACGTTCGAGAGCCTCATGGGCGACCAGGTCGCGATCCGGATGTACTTCCAGGCGATCGCGCGGACGAAGCACGTCGGGAACCTCGGGATCGGTCTCTTGAAGCCGGGGCTGCTCGTCTCGAGCGAGATCCTGAACATGATGGACACGTACTTCCGGGTCATCAACATCGACAGCGCCCCGTGCATCTACGGGATCCGGCCGCGCACGACGATCCACGCGATCAGTCCGGACCCCGAGAAGGGCCTCCCCCACGCCGTGCTGACGCCGATCGTCTAGGCCGCGCCCCGCCGCTACCTCGGGAGACCGAGGGCGAGCACGCCGAGACCGTAGAGGGCGAGGGCCGGCCCGAACGTCATCGTGAGGTCGTCGTCGAGCCAGGCGATCGTGGGGTATTCGGCCGCGAGGGCGACCCCGGCCGCGACGAACGCCAGCAGCACCGAGACGCCGCCGGGCCAGCCGCCCACGACGGCGAGTCCGGCGAAGGCGAGGGCCGCGTAGACGACGAACGGGAGCGCCGGGTAGAGCGATCGGTGGCGCGCCGAACCGCGCAGCTCCCCGGCGAGCGGATCGACCAGCGCCGTCCCGAGGATGACCGCCGCGGCGATCGGCGTGGGGAAGAAGATGATCGCCCCGACCAGCGCGATCGCGTAGAACGCGTAGCTCGCGATCCGGTGCTCCTCGTACGGACGGATCATCGGCAGGGAGAAGCCGAACGCGAGGCGCGCGGCCTCGAGCACCCAGACCGCCGCGAGCACGAGCAGGAGGACGTCCTCCTTCGGGAGGACGACGAAGAACCCGACGGGCATCACGAAATAGATCAGGAGGCCCGCGCCCGCCGCGTGCGTGAGCCGACGCGCGATCCGGTCCCCGCCGGCCTCGTCGAGCCCCGCGCGCGAGCCGATCCACCGGCGGACGCGCGAACGGTGCCCTTGCCCCGTTCCCACGGACCGTCCCCACCCACCTACGGGTATGAAGCTCCGCCGCACCGGCGCGTGGCGCCGCGACCCTTTTGTGAGGCCGACGCTCCGACCTCGGCGTGAAGGTCACCGTGCTGGTCGGGAGCAAGTCCGATCTCGAGATCGCCGAGAAGGTCCGGGCCCGCCTGACCGAATTTCACGTCCCCTGCGAGGTCCACGTCGCGTCCGCGCACCGGAACCCCGACAAGGTCGATCGCCTGGTCCGCGACCCCGAGACCGACGTCTTCGTCGCCATGGCGGGGCTCTCGGCCGCTCTGCCGGGGGTCGTGGCCGCGCGGACGCTGAAACCGGTGATCGGCGTGCCGCTCCACCGCGGGCTCGGCCTCGACAGCCTGCTCTCGGTCGTTCAGATGCCGCCCGGCATCCCGGTCGCATCGGTCGGACTCGACGCGGCGGAGAACGCCGCCCTCCTGGCGACCGCGATCCTCGCGCTCCGCTATCCCGAGCTCACCGGGGCCCTCGAGGCGTACCGGGCGAAGTGGCGCGAGGAGCCCGCCCCGGCCCCCGGGAGCTCGCCGTGATCGATCCGGCGAAGTTCGTCTCCGACGCGACCGCCCAGCTGCAGCGCGACGTGACCGGCAAGGCGATCATCGCCGCGTCGGGCGGGATCGACTCGACGACCGCCGCGCTGCTGGCGGAGAAGGCGCTCGGCGAGCGGGCGCGGGCGATCTTCGTCGATACGGGCTTCCTGCGCGCCGGCGAGGTCGACCGCGTGCGCTCCTTCTTCCTGACGAGCGGGGTCGAGTTCGACGTCGCGGACGCGTCCGATCGGTTCTTCGAGGCGCTCCGCGGCGTGACCGACCCCGAGGAGAAGCGCCGGCGCATCGGCGCGGCGTTCATCCGGGTCTTCGAGGGCGAGGCGGACCGGTTCGGCGCGGATCGCCTCATCCAGGGAACGATCGCCCCCGACTGGATCGAGAGCGGGGGCGCGCTGCGCGACACGATCAAGACGCATCACAATGTGGGGGGGCTGCCCGCCGACTCCCGGCTCGGCGTCGTCGAACCCCTGCGCGACCTGTACAAGGACGAAGTACGCGCGGTCGCCCGGCAGCTCGGGATCCCCGACCCGAATCGCCAGCCGTTCCCCGGACCGGGCCTCGCCGTCCGGGTCGCCGGGTCCGTCACCCCCGAGCGGGTGCAGCGGGCCCGGGTCGCGAACGCGATCGTCGAGGAGGAGATCGAGCGCGCCGTCACCTCCGGCGAGATCCCGGCGCCCTGGCAGTACTTCGCCGTCCTGCTCCCGGTTCCGACCGTCGGGGTCCTCGGCGACAACCGGGTCCACGGCGAGGTCGTGAGCGTTCGCGTCATCGACTCGGTCGACGCGATGACCGCGACGGCGCGGGCGCTGCCGGGCGCGCTCCTCTCGCGCATCGCCGAGCGTATCACCCGGGAGCTCTCGGGACAGGTCGTCCGAGTCCTCTACGACGTCACCGACAAGCCCCCGGCGACGATCGAGTGGGAGTGATCCGGCCGGGAAGAGACTAAGTGGCCCGAGGCGACTGCGCCCCCGTGAGCGGACCGG
>JASHUS010000211.1 GCA_030039865.1 Thermoplasmata archaeon | reverse complement strand
TCACCAGCGCCTGGAGTCCGGTCACGATCTCGGCCCCGACGAGGATCGCGTCGGGCCCCTGATGCGGGCTCGCCGCGTGGCCGCCCCGACCCCGTACCACCAGCCGGAAGGCGTCCGCCGCGGCCATCAGGGGGCCCGCCCGCCAACCGATCTGACCGAGCCGGATCGTTGGGTCGACGTGCTGACCGACGACGTAGTCGACCCGGGGGCGTTCGAGGCCGCCGCGTTCGATGAGCGGCAGCGCGCCGCCGCGTTCCCCCTCCTCCTCCGCCGGCTGGAACAGGAGCCGGATCGGACCGGTCTCGGCCCGTGGGTTCTTCGCCATCACGGCGGCGACGCCGAGCGCGCACGCCATGTGGACGTCGTGGCCGCACGCGTGCATCTGCCCGGGGAACTTCGAGCGGAACGGGAGCGAAGTCTCCTCCGTGATGGGGAGCGCGTCCATGTCGGCTCGGATGGCCACGACCGGGCCCGATCGGTCGGCGCCGATCGTCCCGACGACCCCGGGGAAGTCGGAGAACTCGCGGTGCGGGATCCCCAGCTCGTCGAGGGCGGCGACGATCTTGTCGCGGGTCCGGTCCTCGTGCAGCGAAAGCTCGGGCTCCTGGTGGAACGACATGCGCCACGCGCGCATCGCCGGCAGGACGCGGCGGACGGCGGGCGTCCAAGCCTCGCGCAGACGGGCCATCGGGCGGCGGACTTCGAACCGGCTATATTACGGCGGTGCGGACGAGCGCGCCCGGCGAGGCGCGGGGCGTCCCGGCGCGGCGAGGAGCCGTTCGATGCGCGCCGTATCTCGTAGCGTGGTGATCTCGGGGACGGCCAAAGGGTCCGGATTCCGCGTACGGAATCGGTTGAACCAGACCGCGCGAAGCCCGACCGCTCGGGCGCCGACGATGTCGTTCGCCCAGGAGTCCCCGATCATCACGGCCTCCCGGGGCGCCGAGCGCGCCCGCGCGAGTGCGGTGCGGAAGATCCGGGGGTCCGGTTTCGCCACCCCGACCTCCTCCGAAATGACCAGGAGGTCGATCAGGTCCCGAAGTCCGAGCACTTCGAGCTTGTCGACCTGTTCCGCGACCTGGTTGTTGGACACGATGCCGATCGTCGTGCGGCCGCGCAGCCGCTCGAGCAGCGCGCGAGCACCGGGCACGGCGCGCCGCAGGGATTGGTACGCCGCCCGGTACCGGTTCGACAGCGACTGCGCGTCGTCGTCGCTGATCGAGGTCCCGCAGAACATCGCGAGTCGTCGGAACCGTTCTCGTCGAGCCCGTTCGACGGAGAGCTTGCCCTCGAGGATGTCGGAATGGACCGAGTCGAGCAGACGGTAGTACTCTCGCCAGAGCTCGTTGAGGGTGCGCGGGCGG
The DNA here is from genome assembly GCA_030039865.1 of Thermoplasmata archaeon. Taxonomy (GTDB): domain Archaea; phylum Thermoplasmatota; class Thermoplasmata; order Lutacidiplasmatales; family UBA184; genus Lutacidiplasma. The sequence continues at coordinate 1,279 of JASHUS010000211.1, read as the reverse complement.
AAGAGCGAATCCTCCGAACGCACGACCTCGATGGCGGCGCGGCAGGTCCGTGCGTGATCGAAGATCGTGTCGTCCATGTCGAAGAAGACGGCGCGGGGGAGCGGCCGGTCCGTCGCGCGCGAGTTCATCGGGCCGCCGAGCCCGAGGCGGCCGTAACGTTACCGGTGCCCACGAGCAGCGCGATGGAGGTCGGGTCGAGGATCACCGAGGTGGGCGCCGGGCCGGTGCTGAGGCTCTCCACGGGTGAGGCCTCGCCGGGAGACCAGCTCCACATCGTCACTTCGCCGGCGAACGCCAGGGGGGAAGCGCCAAACGTCACGTTCACGGCGAACGTCGCGTTCGTGTTGACGAGCAGGAGCTCGGTCTGCCCGTCGCCGGCGGTCACGGCGCCGTAGATCCCGGCCCGGTCCGCACTCGTGTTGTACTCTTCCGCGCCGAGCCGCGCGAGGAACGTGGATTCGACGATATCGCGGTACGACGGGCCGCTCGCGTTCACGAGACCATCGACCGCGTTCTCCCACGTGAAGGGCTCGATGTTCGTCGCCTGACTGTCGAGCCCCTGTGCGATCTCGGCGGCGAAGAAGACGCCGTTGTAGAACGTGGGGAGATACTCCGCGAGCGGTTGCCCGACGCTCACGGAGTCCATCTCGGTCACGAAGACCTGGGTCGCGCAGCCGGGGCACGCGGTCGCGATCGCGCGTCGGGCGGTGCTCAGCAGGTTCGGCAGGGACGTCGCCGACGTGAGGCCGGAGAAGTAGTTCGTGAGCGACGTGTTCTCGGGTGACGCCAGGAGATCATCGACGTACGAGTGCTGGCTCACGCCGGCGAGCTCGGAGCCGTCCAGCGCCTCGAGCGGCGTGATCCAGGACGGGCCGTCCGTTCCCCCGAGTCCGATGAACCGGGCCGAGGGGGCGATCGCTCGGATCGCGGCGATGTACGCCTGGACCTCCACGGCGTACTCGGCGGGCGTCGGGCCCCCGTGGCAGCCGGTGGCCCATTCGGCCCAGGGTACGTCAAAGCAGGGCCACATGGCGGGCTCGTTCCCGAGCTCCCAATAGGCCGGATCGAAGTCGAGCGACCGCTCTATGTACTCGACCTCGTACGCGGCCGTGCCGGGGTTGTCGATCTCGAGCGGCAGCTCGAGGATCGCCGAGCAGTTCACCGCGCGACAGGTCGCGATGAACTCCTTGATCGACACCGGGGCCAGCGTTACGTTCGCCGAGCCGGGAGTGTAGACCGAATCGTTGACGAGGTCCGTCATGTCGCCCGCGGTCCCGTC
>JASHUS010000210.1 GCA_030039865.1 Thermoplasmata archaeon | reverse complement strand
AACCGCCGGGGAATGGCCAAGGACTACGCCGATTGGGTAAGCACGCCGCTCGGTGCGGGTGTCATGATCTCGGTCGAGCTCCAAGAGGTCGAGGAGATCTACAAACTCGCCAAGAAGTCAAAAGCGCCCATCGACTCGGACCTGTCCGAGCGACTCTACGGCACCGCGTTCATGGTCAACGACCCGGACGGCTACGTCGTACGATTCCTCCGCCCCAAGGGCGAGTTCGCCTGACGACCGGGCGAGCTTCACTAGAGGCGTCCGACGTTGAGGGTCATCGTGCTGGGCGCCTCCGGCATGGTCGGCGGCGGGGTGCTTCGCGAGTGCCTGCTTGATCACTCGGTGACCGAGGTGCTGTCGATCGGCCGTCGGTCCCTCGGACGCTCCGAGAGCAAGCTCCGGGAGATCATCGTGCCCGACGTCGGGGATCTTTCCTCCGTGGAGGACCGGCTGACGGGGTACGACGCCTGTTTCTTCTGTCTGGGTGTGTCCTCGGCCGGGATGAGCGAGGCCGAGTACCGGCGGCTGACGTACGATCTCACACTGTCGGTAGCGCGGACACTCTCGCGGCTCAATGCCGGCATGACGTTTGTCTATGTCTCCGGAGTCGGCACCGACAGCACCGAGCGGGGCCGGTCGATGTGGGCGCGCGTGAAGGGAAAGACCGAGAACGACCTGCTCAAGCTCCCCTTCAAGGCGGCCTACATGTTCCGACCCGGGATCATCCGCGCGAAGCACGGTATCAGTTCGCGGTCCCGGTTCTACCGGTTCCTGTACGTGGTCCTCTACCCGGTCGTGCTGTTGGCGGCGGCCGTGGCACCGAACTCGGTCACGACGACGGAGTCGGTCGGCCGCGCGATGATCCACGTCGGCGCGCGAGGAGCTCCGGCCCGGATCCTCTACAATCGCGACATCAATCGGCTGGCCGCCGGATGATCAGGCCGTCAAGGACGCCCCGCGGCGGCTTTCCGATCTCACCCCATCTCGGGGCTCACCAATATTGATCTCGGTCCCGCCGAAGATCCCGGCCGGTTTCCAGCAGCGCTCGCAAATTCGCGAAGTAATAGAGCCAACCCGCGGTCACTCCGACGAATATCCGGACGCGCCGCGGGTCGAACCCGATGCCAGTCTGCCGGAACTTGAGTACGGTTCCGCCGCGCACTCTTGTAAGTCGGAAGTGGACGCGCGTGTTGAACCCATCGAGGGGCCAGACCAGGCTCAGCGACCTCGGGGCAACCGCCGCCAAGACCGGCCCCTCGTGCAGATACCCGCCGCGCCATGCGAATCGGTACGAGCCACCCGGCTTCGGCTCGATCCGGGCCGAGTCCGGGAACCACCGGACCAGAACGTCGGGGTTCGTGAGCGCGTCGTAGACCTTGCGGGGCGGCGCCCGGATCTCGATCGTCTGCTGGATCGTTCGGGTGCGCCTCCTCACGGCAACCACCTTTCAGTTTCCGCGGGGGAGGAGGACATTACCCGGGGGAGTGCGCTCGCTCCTTAATCGGGATGCTCTCTGCTCGAAGGTCCTCGACGACCCCTCGGTCGACCCGCCCGGCCCGACGAACGGGTTCCTGGCGGGCCCAGGTCGAAGCGTTCCTGGCCCACAAACGGGTCACGGACGAGGTAGGGGAAGCTTGGCTCGCGCGGATGCGCTGGGAACTCCTGCGGTTCCCGGGCCTCCTGCGCCGGGTCGGGTATCGGACAGGTGTTCGGTCGCCGTCCGATGTTAGCGAGGCCTGCATTCGGGCCCTCCGCGACGGGTTGCCTTGGGAATCGGCGACCTTCGCGATCCACTTCCAGGCGCTGCGACAGTTTCTGCGATGGACCGGCAATCCGATCGCGGGCGAACGCACGCACTGGAAGTTGCCGTCGGGGACGCCGGTGCACCGTCGCTGGCTCACGCGCGATCAACTGATCGCCCTCTACCGGGGCGCGCAGGGCGTCGAGCGCGTGATCGTTGCGCTCGAGGGCTTCGCCGGACTCCGACGGGTCGAGGTGCTCCGCCTTCGAGTGCGCGATGTCGAGCTCGACCAACGTTGCCTGCGGATTCTGGGGAAGGGCCGGGCGGGAGGAAAATGGCGGAATATCCCGCTGCACGGGGAAGTCGACCGGGTAGTCCGCGCTTGGCTCGAGGGCCGCGCGCCCGCGGACCGCCTGGTTCCGCTCTCGCGGACCGGGGCGGACGCCGCGCTCCAGCGGGCGGTGCGACGTTCGGGGTTGGCCGCGGCCGGCGTCAAGGTATCGCACCATGACCTGCGAAGGACGTTCGGCCGGCTCGCGAGCGCCTCCGGGATGAGCCTGATCTCGCTGCAGGGGCTGTTCGGCCACGCGTCGCCGGCGCTGTCCGCCCACTACATCGGGCTCGACTTCGACGAGCTTCGCGACGCGCTCGATCGACTGGGGACGTACATCGATCTCACCGGCCGCCGTCGCGGAGCGTCGTCGGTTCGAGTCGAGTCGCGCGGGGGGCTACGGGTCCAGCGGCGGTCGACGTGACTCCGCCGAGCCGATCGGGACGCGCGCGAGGCGTTGGCGATACGCGCGTCGGAACTGGAGGTAGAGAAAGAGCGGCGTGGCGAGTCGGGAGACCGTGTGACCTTCGTAGGTCAGGACGTAGGCTACCCGGGGGGGTCGGGAGTTGACGACCGAGCGCTCCACGAATCCGAGCGCCTGCAGCGCCTTGAGCCGCTGCGACAGCACCCGGCTGCTGATGCCCTCGAGACGTCGACGCAGATCCGCGAATCCCATCGTGCGCTCGTGGTAGAGCAGCACCATGGTCTCGAGGCTCCACTTCGAAAAGACCGTGCGCGCGATCTCGAGGTTGAGCC
>JASHUS010000209.1 GCA_030039865.1 Thermoplasmata archaeon | reverse complement strand
GAAGTCGGTCGCCCGCCGCCGGGGCGTCGAGGACGTGCCCAGGATGCGGCCCAGTCCGACGCCCGGGCAGCTGAGCACGACGGTCGCCTGCAGTCGGGAGCCGACGTGGACCGTGATCGGGAACTCCCGGCACGGATGGGGACGCACGGCGTGCACGATGCAGCGGTGCTCCCGCAAGAACTGGCAGGCCCCGCCGTCCGCCCGCGCCGCCAAGAATCGATCCCGGCCGCGGCCCGTGATCCGCACGCTCGGCGCGATCTGGAGCAGTTTCGCCTCCTCGTCCGGCTCGACGCGGGGCTCGGCATAGCAGCAGAGCCCACAGTCCGGCCGACAGGTGAAGTCGAAGCCCTCCACGAGACGGAGGTCGAGCTTGGGCGGTACTTCGTTGGGCATTCGCAGGTCCCTGACGGGGGATTCCCTCGGCGAAATGCCGAACCCTCATAACGCCCGGGTCCATCGGCGGGCCATGGTTCTCAAGGCGAAGGATATCATGGACACCTCGTTCCTCACATTCGACGCGGAGACGGACGCGCTCACGTGCGCGCAGTCGATGGTCGAGAAGCGCCGGGGCTATGCGGTGATCACGCACGGCGGCCCGACGAAGCTCGCCGGCATCGTGACCGAGTGGGACTTTCTCCAGCGGATCGTCGCACCGAGCGTCGATGCGTCCGGTACGCGGGTCGGCGACATCGCCTCGAGCGCGGTACACTCGTGTGCGCCCGACGCACCCACCGACGAAGTCGTCACGAAGATGGCGACGCTCGGCATCCGGCGGATCGTCGTCGAGCGCGACGGGCAGGTCCTCGGGGTAATCACGTCGCGGAACGTGCTCGCCACGTTCCGGCAGTACATCGATCGCATCTCCTCGGAGATCGCGGGGTTCCAGTCGAACCAGACGGCGCTCGGCTAGGCCGGATGCGACCGGCATGCCGAACGTGACGGGCCGATCCCCGGCTCGCAGCCGGGCGCCCTCCCGGTCGGGCCCTCCTGAGGACCGAAGGTAGTTCCCCGATGGTCCAGTACAAGTGGCGGGTGCTGTCGAACACCACGATCGCGACGCTCATGGCGTCGATCGACTCGAACATCGTCCTGATCTCGCTGCCGACGATCGGCCGGGAGCTTCCCCAGACGAACGCGACGCTCCTCCTCTGGGTCCTACTCGGCTACTCGCTGCTCACGGCGACGCTCCTCCTCAACTTCGGACGGCTCTCCGACATGTTCGGCCGGGTGCGGCTCTACGTCCTCGGCTTCGCGGTCTTCACGGTCGGCTCGTTGCTCTGCGGCTTCTCGCAGACGGGGATCGAGCTCGTCGGCTTCCGTCTCGTGCAGGCCGTCGGGGCCGGCTTCCTCTTCTCGAACTCGGCGGCGATCATCACGGACGCCTTCCCGCCGAACGAGCGCGGCCGCGCGCTCGGCATCAACCAGGTGTCGATCGTGGTCGGCGCGGTGTCCGGCCTCGTGCTCGGCGGCATCATCACCTCGACCATCGGATGGCGCTGGATCTTCTTCGTCAACGTCCCGATCGGGATCATCGCGACGTTCCGCGCGCGGGCCGACCTCCACGAGATCGCGAAGCCCGAGACCAAGCCGCGCATCGACTGGGTCGGCAACGTCGCCTTCGCGCTCGGCCTGACCTTCCTGCTCCTCGGGGTCACGCTCGGCGGGCTCGGCCAGGTCTCGGACCCGGTCGCCCTCGGCCTCGTCGTCGTCGGCTTCGCCATGCTCGCGGTCTTCGTTGTCGTCGAGGCGCACGTCCGAGTCCCGATGCTCGAGCTGGGACTGTTCCGGAACCGCACGTTCACGCTCTCGGCGCTCTCGATGCTCCTGAATGCGCTCGCCCGCGGCGCGTTCGTCTTCATCCTGGTCTTCTATCTCCAAGGTCCGCCGCGATTTCTCAGCCCGTTCACGGCCGGGCTCTTCCTCATTCCGGTCTCCGCATCGCTCGCCACGTTCGGCCCGATCAGCGGCTGGCTTTCCGATCGTTACGGACCCCGGCCCTTCGTGATCGCGGGCCTCGTCACCAGCGCGGCCGGCTTCCTGTGGCTGACGACCATCGGGCCCGAGGATAGCTTCCTCGCGCTCGCGGCGCCGCTCGTCCTGGTCGGCGCCGGGATGGGCCTCTTCGCTTCGCCGAACCGCGCTCAGATGATGACCGCGGTACCCGCGAACCGTCGGGGGGTGGCTTCGGGGGTCGGGACGACCTTCCTCAACACGGGCACGACGATCAGCCTCGGGATCACGCTGATCGTCATGGCGTCCGTACTGCCCCGCTCGGCGATCTCCGCGATCCTCTTGGGGACGATCCATCCCGGCGAGGTCTTCCCATCGGCCGGCGGATTCCTGACGTCGATCCACCTGATCTTCCTCGTATCCGCAGTGCTCTGCTTCGCGGCGCTGCTCCCGTGGCTGCTCCGTGAACGATCGGGCGCTCCGACGTCGCCGCCGTCTCCGCGGCCCGCGGAAGAGCCCGGGGACGATTGAACGGGATCGATGGGCTCATGCGAGGTCCACCCGAGACGGGTACCGACCGGCGCGTTCCTACGGCGGGCTCCACTGCGACACTAAAAAATACCGCCCCGCCGTGAGCGTTCCCGAGGGCTCTATGGCGACGGGTTCGTTGCAACTGCCGATGTGGTACCGGGTGCTGGCCTTGATCGTGGGCGTCGTCTCGATCGCCCTGGCGCTCGTCGTCCTCGTGATCCCGGCGCTCGGCGTGCTGCTCCTGATCTTCCTGCTGGGCTTCGCCCTGCTCGTGATCGGCATGGACCGTCTGGTCACCGGCATCACGGGGCACCTGTACGGCTGGTCGATGCCGATGGCGGGCATGCTCGGCGGCTCCGCTCCGGGGGCCCCTCCCCAGCCGGGTCCCCCGACCCCCCCGAAGCAGTAGTCCCGCGCCGGTGGGCACGGCCCCGGACCGTCCGGGCGAGCGCACGGCTTCGAGGAGTCACCGGTCGGGGTCCCGAGGCTCGCCTAGGTTACATACCCGGGTCGAGCTGGGCGGGCGTGCCCCCATGCGACATGCGAGGTCCGAAGCGCTCCCGGGGCTCGCATCGCTCCTGCTCCTCCTGCTCGTCGTAGCCGGTTCATCGAACGGCCATCTCGTCGTGATCCCCGGCGTGGGGTCGTCCGTCGACGGCCATCCGCAGCGTGGGGTCGGCCCGGAGTATCCGGGGCCGAGCGCTCGGTCGCCGCTCGAGGTTCCCGGATCCGCCCAGGACGCCAAGGTCCGGGTCGCGGGAACGCTCATCCTCCGGAACGGCAGCCTCGAGTCCGGCAACGTCCTG
>JASHUS010000022.1 GCA_030039865.1 Thermoplasmata archaeon | reverse complement strand
CCATCTGTCCCCTCCGTCATGGGACGCGATACGACATGACCCCGGCGGTAGCTCGGGACGGCCGGCCCGTGTGGGGCATTTGCCACCCCCACGTCGAAATCGGTACCTGACGATGGGTCAGCCGTGGGGACATCTCGAGACTGCTGGGTCGGTACCACCCGTGGTGGCAAGTCGCTTGAGAGCGCACGGGAGGCGATGGCCGTTGTATCGAGACCTTCGAGGATCGTGCGGCTTCCATCGGCAGGGTGCTCGTGGGCTGCGGTCCGGCCAAGCCCTGGATTCGAGCCGCGGGCCGTCGGACCGAGGCAACCCTGAAGTCAGCGGGCCCTCATGGTCTGCCTCACGGGTCCGAGGCGAGAGGGGCGGTGTTCGACGGAAGGTCCGACGTGGGGTCCGGACACAAACCGGCGCTGGGAACGCGATGGGGCCCCGGACGGGAACGATGGCGTAGGGCGGAACTGGAGCGGCGCACCGCGCTCGGGCCCGCACGCCGCCGTCCGAATCCATGAACGGGGGGCGCCCCCACTCCGAGCACTCGCGGGAGGATCCGGACCTCGTCGCATCAGCCCGGCATCCGGAGGCGGCCCCTCCGGCCCCTACCGAGCTTGACCAGGTCGTGGGACGTGCGCTCCAGTTCCAGGGGTTCCTGCTACGGCGAGCATGGGGAATCTACTACCTGAGCTGGGCGGTCGCCCTCGTCGTACTCTTCGTCGTCCCCGGAACCTTCGCCGGCGAGCTCTCCTCCGCGACGACCCCGGAAGCGGTCCTCTACGACGCCCTGCAGGGGGCCGCGATTCTCCTGGTGATCTGGGTTACGTGGTGGGCCGTCGCCCAGTCCGCCCGGGCCGGACGTCTGCGCGACACGCTGGAAGGGCGTCCCCTCGCCCGGCGATGGTTGGTCCAGATCCTCGCGGTGGCCCTCGCGATCACTGCGCTGGTGGTCGTCGTGGGGCTCGTCAACGTCTTCGCCGGCTTCCTCGTGCTCGACGCCTCCGTCGGCGGGGTCGTCCTCTGGCTGCTCTTCCAAGCGCGACCGTGGTTCCGCCCCGTCCCGCCGGAGGCCACCCTCGCGGTCGTCGCGTTCGCGGCGAGCATCGGGGCCTCCGCCGCGGTCCTAGTCGTCACGCGCAACCCGCTGCTGTTCTCGAGCGCGTGGCTCGTGTCCGTGGGAGCCTGGGCGTTCGCCGGGGCGTACGCGCTCTACCACTCGCCGGAGGAGATGACCGGTGGCGCAGACGGGTGATCCCGAGGGGACGGGTCTCCGCACGCTCGGGGACGTCCTCCTGCAGGAGCCGCTGCGGAACTCGATCCGCGTGCTGATTTTGATTTCGCTCGGGATGAACCGCGCGCTCGCGTTCTCGGACCTTCTCGAGCTGACCGGCACCTCCAAGGGCAGCCTCGGCCACCACCTCGAACAGCTCGAGACGGCCGGCTTCGTTCGGACCCGGATGGTATTCACGCTGGGGGGACCCCGGGTCCGGATCGAGATCACGCCGCAAGGGCTGGCGAAGTACGACGAGCTGGCCCGCGAGCTCGCCCGGCTCGTCGCGGCCCGCCCACCGGCCGCAAGGCGCGAGGGTCCAGCCCCTGGACTTTCGCGTGGGTAGAAGGTCTCGGGCGGCCTAGCCCGGCTGTGCTCGACATCCGCGACCTTCGGGTGACGTTCCCGGGCGCCCCGACCCCGGCCCTGCGGGGGATCAATCTCCGGCTCGAGGGGGGAAAGATGGTGGTGGTCGGGGCCAACGGGAGCGGCAAGACGACCCTGATCCGCTCGATCCTCGGGCTCGTTCCTCCGACCGGCGGCACGATCTCCTTCGGCGGCCGGGATGTGCGCACGATCCGGTCGGAGCCGGGGCTGTCGACGAATCTCGCGGAGGTCTACCGGTTGATGTCGCTGCCGGTCCGGGACTTGGTGCGCCTCTACGCCCTGCTGAAGGGGGGCGATCCGGCCGAGATGGAGGGCCGCCTTCGGGAGTTCGAGCTCGACGCGGTGCTCGGCAAGCGGCTGCACGAGCTGTCCACCGGTCAGCAGAAGCTGGTCGGCGATCTGTTCGCGGTGTCCTTCCAACCCCGACTCGTCCTGCTGGACGAGCCGTTCGACAACGTCGACTTCGCCCGGCGCCGGCGGCTCGTCCGCCTGCTGCAGGAGCTGCCGGCGGGCGTCCTGCTGAACACACACGAGCTCGAGCTGCTCGGACCCTTCGCCGGTTGGCAACTCGGGCTGATGTTCGAGGGCCGGCTGCTCGGGCCGTTCTCGGTCGCCGAGCTCGACCGGCTCTTCCTGACCCGCGGAGCTATCCCGGGGGCCCTCGCGGTGCTGGGGACGTCCCTTGGCACGTTCTCGGTGACCCGCGATGCCGGGGATCGGCTAGTGAAGAGCGCGACCAGCCTCAACGCGCTCGTGGAGTCGCTCGCATGAACCTCACGCGATGCTACGCAAAGGCGATCCTCACGAACGGCTCGCTCTGGTTCTGGGCGGTCGCCTTCATGACGATGTGGCTGGGCATCGGGGCGTTCCTCGAGTCGCAGGGGGTCGCGGCGACCCGGTCGGCGGTCGTCGCCTACACGACCTCATGGTACGCGGTGATCGTGCTGATCGCTCTCAGCTTGCTCGCGGCGGTGATCGCGGGATCGTACGCGTACGGCTCGTCCGCGCTCGCCTATGCGTTCCGGTACAGCCGGCTCACGCCGGCCGGCTACCTCATCTCGATCGTCGGTGGCTCCGCGCTGCTCGGTTTGGTGCTCAACGTCGTGCTCCTCGGTGCGACCGCCGGGATGTTCGGCGTGCGGTTCGCCACGACGCTCCTGCCTGTCGACCCGGCGGCCCTGCTGGGCGTGTCGCTGGTGGGAGGGGTGTTCTTCATGGCCCTCTCCTCGACCCTGGCCCTGCTCGCGATCAACCACCTCGGGCTTCGGAGCGCGGACTTCGTCGGCTATGTCCCGCTCGTGCTGTCGTTCGTCCTGGGCAACGCCCAGCTCTACGTGACGTTCCCTCGGTGGTTCATCTACGGTTCCCCGTTCAACGACCTGACCTCGCTCCTCTACCAGGGGTACTCGGGGAGCACGCCGACCGTGGAGCTCGGGACGGCCACGGTACCACTCGACTGGATTTTCCTCGTGCTGGGGATCCTCGTGTGGACGGCGGCGTTCGTCGGCTGTACGCTGGTGCTCCTGCGGCGGATCCGATCGCGACAGCTCGAGGAGCGGCGGCAGATATGACCTGAGGGGCTCGGAAAGAAGGCCGTCACGAACGGAGGTGCGCCCGAGGATTGGGCTCGGACCGCTCCGACCGAGTGCGGTCCGGGAAAAGGGCGGAAATGGACCGGTCGGAGGACCCCCTCATCCGATCGACGGTCTCCTACTCCCCCTCGTCCCGACGGGCACGGGATGGGCCGGTGGGGTTCGGATCGGAGCCAGTCCGTCCGGGCGGCTCCTTCTACGTCCCCGAGGGTGGAGATCCCTGCGAGCGGATCGATGATTCCGGAGCGGATCGCCGCGCGACCCCGCCCGCCACGAAGGGACCGACGAGCTTCCTCTCGATCACGGCCAGGGCGACGGAAAGCGTGGAGGTGGCCACTCCCATCCGGACCGACAACTCCGTCAGCGAGATCCGACGGGGCACTTCGAAGTACCCCTCTGCTACCGCCGTGTACAGGACCTCGCGTTGACGGGATGTGAGCAGGACCCGTACATCCGTCGATAGCCCCCGCCGGACCGAGTCGACATGGAACGCGATGTGGGAGCGACGGAGATCGGAGAGCAGGCCCCGGACGCGGGCCTCCGCGCCCACGACCACCCAGGTCGCCCCGCCCGCCTGTACCGGAAACGGAA
>JASHUS010000208.1 GCA_030039865.1 Thermoplasmata archaeon | reverse complement strand
GCCGCTCAACGACGAAGGCGGATTCGAGATGGACGCGCTCGAGGAGCGCCTCGCGCGGGGCGTGCGCCTCGTGAGCCTCTTCCAGACCTCGAACCTGGACGGGACCTCGCTCCCCGTCCGGGAGATCGCGGAGCGGGCCCATGACCGCGGGGCGAGCGTGCTGATCGACGGCTGCCAAGCGGCCCCCCACGAACCCGTCGACCTCGAGAAGCTCGGGATCGACTACTACGCCATCTCGGCGCACAAGATGCTCGGCCCCACCGGCACCGGCGCGCTCGCGTCGACCCCCGAAGCTCTCGAGCGCCTACGACCGCTCTCCGTGGGCGGCGAGACCGTCGAGTGGAGCACGCTCGAGGACCACGCGCTGCGGCCCCCTCCGCACCGGTTCGAGGCCGGGCTCCAAAACTACGCCGGCGTCATCGGCGCCCGCGCCGGTCTGCGGGTCCTCGGCGAGGTCGGATTCGACGAGATCCGGGCCCAGGCCGAACGGGTGAACCGCCTCGTGACCGGCGAGCTCGAGGACGAGCGGCGGGTCCACGTCCTGGGGCCGCGGGATCCGCGCCGCCGCCCGAGCATCTTCGCGTTCACGATCGATGGGGTGGACCCGCACGACATCGCGCTCTTCCTGGACGAGGGCTACCGCGTGATGTTGCGCTCGGGGATGCACTGCGTGCATTCGTTCTATCAACGCCGCGGGTTGAGCGGGAACGCGCGGGCGTCGTTCTACTTCTACACCGACCGGCACGACGCGGAAGCGCTCGTCCGCGGGATCCGGGAGCTGCTCGAGCGGGTCCCGGCGTCCGCGCTCAGCGGTACATCGGCTGGGACGGCGGCAGCTGGGACTCGGGCCGCGAGCGGTCGGAGGCGTGCCGCTGGATCGACAGGAGCTGCTGTTCGATCCGCTCGGCCTCGGCGTACAGCGGCACGGGGTCCAGCGGCGTCCGCAAGAGGATCCGGTTGATCGTCTCGATGACCTTCGCCGCCGCGCGCGCGTCCGGATAGTCCGACTGGGCCTCCGCGAGGAACGTCAGCACGTCGAACCCACGGCGCCGCCCCTCGTTGAGCAGCACGCCCGCGATCCCCGTGATGACGCCCTCCGCGAACGGGATCATGTTGGGCTCGATGTAGAGCTCGCGCGCCTTGCGGGTGCTCGCGACGCCGTAGACCTTCACGTCGTTGAGGCGGGGAGGACGCCCCCCGCGCCCGGTTTGGGGCGCGGCCTCGACCACCAGTCCCTCGGGCGAAACAAGGAGCGAACAGCGCTGCTCCTGGGTCCAGTCGAGGATCGACGTGGCGAGCGGGTGGATGATCGTCGGGGCCGGGTGAAACTCAGAGACGAACGCGACCAGCTTGTCGGCGCCGCGACCCGCTCGGTCCGCCGGCGGGTGACCGGCGTAGATCCGGACCGGGTGCTGGGGGTTCCCGTTGCGCACGAGCGAGACCGTTGGGAACGCCGGGGACTCCACGATGCCGATCTGTTCCATCTCGAGCGTGTCGATCAGGTAGTTGGCCACGATCGAGCTCACGAGGCCGACCGAGGGGAACCCGTCGATGACGATCGCCCCCTCGACGTCGACGCGCTTGATCTCGTAGATGCGGACCTGGTCGGCGCCGAGCGTCATCCCTACAGGGACCTCTCGGCGATGTGGCCGAGCTCCTTCGAGACCAGATCGACCAGGTTCTGCGTCAGGGCGCGGCGCACGTCGGGCGGGAGCGCCGAGAGCCCGAGACGGGCCGTGGTCGTTCCGACCTTGAGGAGCGCGGCATACTCCATCGCGCGGGCCGCGAGCAGCTCGCGGACGGCGTCCCGCAGGTCCTGCTGGAGCTTCGGATCCTCCTTCAGCGTCTTCTCGAGGTGGCGGCGGATCTCCTCCTTGACGAGGTCCCGGGTCGCCTCGCGGACGAGCTCCTCGGGGCGGAGGAGGTCCTGGGTGCTCTTCAGAAGGATGTCGATCGGCTCGCCGGAGGACGGCGTATCCGACATCGGGCGCCGATGCCGGTCGGGAGGGATAAGTGTTTCCGGAGTGAGGTATCCCGAACCCCGATCTCGGTCCGGCGCGCGTCACCGGAGGCCCGCCGGAGCGCCGTCGAGGCAAGACCTTATTCTGGAGCGGGTCTCGCCGGCCCGGCGTGGGCCGGTAGATCAGCGGAAGATCGCTACCTTGGCAAGGTAGAGGTCGCGAGTTCAAAGGGCCGGACGCCCCCGTGCGTTCGGTCGGAAACTCTCGCCCGGTCCACTCCCCCGAGCGCGCGGGTTACGTCAACTGTCGAGCGCAGACACCGACAGGAACGGTGTCGATTTATACCGCCCGTCGCCTCGCACTCGGTCGTGGAAGTCGAAATCCGCGAAAAGATCGCGGGCGAGGTCGTCCTCTCCCCCCAACCGGGACGCACCCTGCGGAAGTGGCGCGAGGACTTCGGGGTGTCCCAGCGGGACCTCGCGAAGCACCTCGAGACCGTACCGTCCGTGATCAGCGACTACGAGGCGGAGCGGCGGGCCAGCCCGGGCGCCGGTTTCATCCGGCGGTATGTCGACGGGCTGCTCGCGATCGACGCCCAGACCGGGGGCCAGGTCCGGCAGCGGCTCGGGGTGCCCCCGCACTCCGACGGCATCCTCGGGATGCGGGAGTTCACGGTCGCGATCCCGCTGCGCGCGCTCGCCGACCAGATCTCCGCGAAGGCGGTGAGCCGGGTCGATCTCCACCG
>JASHUS010000021.1 GCA_030039865.1 Thermoplasmata archaeon | reverse complement strand
GGCGCAGTGCCAGGCGCTCTGCCGGGTCCACATCGCGTACTGGCTCTCGGGGAACTTCTCCAGGAAGTGCGTCGGCGTCTCCCGGGTCGGCTTCAGGAACTCCGGCCCCAGACGCGCGGCGACCCGGGGGAGCCACCAGAGGTAGGTCCGGATCCGTAGGTCTCCCACGTGGGCGCGCTGGCTGCTCACGAACGCGAGGATCGCCTTCCGGGCGGCGTCGGAGAGCGGCGGCTCGTTCGCGAGCGGGGCGCTCGACTCGAGCGCGGCGATGTACCGGTCGATCGTCCCGGAGACCTCGTGGATGTCCGCGAACGGGTCCTTGGGACGGGTCCGGCCGTTTTTCATCCACTGACGGTAAGCCTGCTGAGGATATGAACTAGAATGGAGTGTCGGAGGGGGGATTTGAACCCCCGACCCCAGGATCTCTCCCGGGACACGAGCGATCGGTTCCGTGTCCCGCTATGAGTCCCGTGCTCTACCAGGCTGAGCCACTCCGACAGGGATGGGGAGCGCCGGCGCGTGCCGGGCCGGTTCAGGCCGCGGTCGCATCGTCCGCGCTGGCGACAGAGGCCGGCTCCGGGGCGGCCGGGCCTTCCGCGGCCGCCGCCGGTTCCGGGGCCGGGAGCTCTTCCGATATCGTCCCGAGGACCTCGGAGCGGCGGATCTCGATCTTCTTGAGCGGATAGAGAGTCTTTACGCCGTGCGCGAGGACCTTCGAGAGTTCGCCCTGGAGCATCTCGCGGACGAACTCGGGGGACGTGCGCTTCTGCGCCTCCTCGGTGAGGGTCGTGACGATCTGGTGGCGAAGCTCGGCGCGCAGCCGGGTCTGCAGGCGTTGCTCGCTCACCGCGACCGGCTTGAGCACGATCTGAACGCCGTCCTTGGTCGTGACGGTGAGCGCGGTATCGATCTTCGAGCGCTTCCGGCGAGCGAGCCGTCGGACGTAGTCCGAGGTGAGATCGTGGCCGATGAACCGGGCCTCCGCGACCCCGTCGCCCGAGATCCGCTCCACACGGAAGCGGAGCTTCACGTGGGCCTTGGCGGCTTCCGCGGCGCCCGAGAGCTCGGGAAGGGTCGTCTCGAGCGTACGGCCGACGACCTGCTCCGGCTCGCTCGCGACGGTCTCGCCGAGCTCGAGGTGCTGGAAGAGTCCGGGGGCCCGTACCTTGAACCAGTGCTTCGAGCGCCACTTGTCCTTCACCGTGCGCGCGAGCGCGGGCTTCTTGGCGGAGCTCTCCTTCTCGGGCATTCGTTCGCGCGGCGCGGACCCGGACGCCCTACTTAAACATGGCGTGGGCGGGCCCGGTCGCCGCCGGCCGGCGGACGACCTTCGGGCAAACTACATATCCCGAACCTAGTTCCGCGCGCCGTGGCGGCGCAAGCGGTGGCGGTCCGACCCGGCACCCGCGCCACCGCGGCCGAGATCAAGGCCTCCGGTGCGACGCTCGAAAGTCCCGGAGAGCGGTTCCGCAACGAGGTGCTCCGACTCCTCGACGGACTCCGGCAGAAGGGGCTCGACCGATCGGCCGCGGTTCGGGCGCTGTTCCCCCGCACGGTCCTCCCGGATGCTACCTACGAGGACCTGATCACGGCCGTCGTCTCGGGCTCGCACATCCTGCTGTTCGGACCGTCGGGCGCGGGCAAGACGAGCCTCGCGCGCGACCTGTGGGGCCTTTTCCCGAAGGGGGTCTGGGCCGTGGAGGGCTGCCCGGTCCTCGATCATCCGCTCTCGCTGATCGATGCGGCGACGGCCGCGCGGTTCCCGCCCTGCCCGATCTGCCGGCGACGGTTCGCCCCGCAGGGGGACCCCGCGAACTTCGACCCGTCGACCGTCGATCCGAAGAAGGTCCCCGCCGAGTTCACGATCCTGCGCGAAGGGTTCGGCTACGCGCGTCTCCAGGGGAGCTCCGAGGTCTTCCCCGACCACCTGACGGGGAACATCAACCTGCGAAAGCTCGAGGAGATCGGCGACCCCATGAGCCCGCTCGTCTTCGAGCCCGGGAAGCTCCTCCAGGCGAACCGGGGCTTCCTCCTCGTCGACGAGATCGGCAAGCTCCCGCTCGGCACCCAGAACGTGCTCCTGCAGGCGCTCCAGGAAGGGACGGTCACGCCCTCGAAGTCCCGCGAGACGTTCCCCGCGGCGTTCGTGGCGGTCAGCACGTCGAACCTCTCCGATCTCGACAACATCAACGACCCGCTCTCCGACCGGCTCACGAGCCTGCACGTCACGTACAACTCGCGCCATGCGGACAACCGGCACATCGTGGAGCTCGCCCGCACCGAGGTGGGGGGGTCGTACGTGCCCGAGATCCTGCTCGACGCGGGCGTCCGCGTCGTCGAAGCCTGGCGCCTCCGGATGAGCGAGGACAACCCGGACATCGGCGAGGTCGGCTCCAACCGCACGGTCATCGACGTCGCGGCGCGCACGAGCGCGATCGCCGTGCTCGCCGGGCACGCGCCACCGACGAGCGCTGACCTCAGGGCCGGCCTCCTCCACGCGATGCGCGGCCGGATCCGGGCCCGCAGCGGCGACTCGTTCCGGCAGAACGAGAAGCGGGTCGGCGAATTCATCGACCAGTATTAC
>JASHUS010000207.1 GCA_030039865.1 Thermoplasmata archaeon | reverse complement strand
GGTCGCTCCGATCCCCAGTATATCTCGAAGACCGCGCGTCCCCCGTCCTGGATCGTCGCGATGCCCGAGAGGCCGCCGGGGCCCGCGCGCAGGGGCCAACCCGGCCGCAGGCCGAGCGTTCCGGCCGGCGAGCTCCCGACCCACGCCATGACCTTCGAGTAGACGTAGTGCGCCGGGCGGCTGCGCAGCTCCCAGATCCCCCGATCCGGTCGTCGCCACTGGCGGACGACCTCGTCCGCGAGCCGCTCGAGGAGCGGCCACGTCCGCGTCAGCGAATCCCGTTCGATCTCCGCGAGCAGCCGGGCGGCGTCGAGCAGCTCGCCGTAGATGTCGAGCTGGAACTGCCGGGACGCCGCGTTGCCGACCCGGACCGGCCGGGAGTCGAGGTAGCCGGAGAACTGGGGGAGCGTGCGCTCGTCGAGCTCGGCGCCCGGGTGCGTGCCGTACATGACGCGCAGCCCCCCCGAATCGGCGGCGCGGTGGAGAACGTCGACGAGCCAGTGCAGGAACGCGCGACACTCGCTCATGTGGCCCATGAGCGCGAAGCACTGCGCGGCGAACGCGGCGTCGCGGATCCAGACGTACCGGTAGTCCCAGTTCCGCGCGCCCCCCGGCCACTCGGGGATCGACGTGGTCGGCGCCGCGACGAACGCGCCCGAGTCGGACCGGGTGAGCAACTTCAGCGTGATCTCGGAGCGCTCGATCCAAGGGTGCCAGCGCCCCGCCAGCATGTGGATCGGGCTATCCGGGGGATGGACCCAGCCTCGCCAGAACTGCTCCGTCGCGTTCAGCAGCTCGATGGCGGGCGTGGCGGTGGGTCGCTCCGATCCCCAGTATATCTCGAAGACCGCGCGTCCCCCGTCCTGGATCGTCGCGATGCCCGAGAGGCCGCCGGGGCCCGCGCGCAGGGGCCAACCCGGCCGCAGGCCGAGCGTTCCGGCCGGCGAGCTCCCGACCCACGCCTCGCCCGAGCTCGACCACTTCGGCCGGAAGCGAGCGTAACCGGGCCGCGGATCGATGACGACGCGGGCGCGAACGGAACCGCCGGAGGCTTCCACCACCCGCACGAGCATCGGCCCCGGCGCGCCGGGCAGGATCGGCATGAAGTCCTGGATCGCCAGCGTCCGGGATCGGGGCAGCGAGAAAGTGGTCCGGAGGATCGCGGTGGACGGAAGATAGCCCTGTTCGGAACGGAACGGTTCTTCGGGCAGGACCTCGAAGCACCCGCCGCGCTCGAGATCCAACAGCCGGGCGAACGTCGACGGAGAGTCGAATTCGGGCAGGCAGCACCAGTCGATCGACCCGAACCGCGAGCAGAGCGCCGCGGTCCGGAGGTCCCCGACGAGCCCGTAATCGGAGAGGAGGGGCGGCGGAGTCCGCCGACGGGCCGCGGGTCGACGTGTCGAGGACGCGCGGCCGCGGATGGCCCGCGCCCTCCGCCGCGCTAACGCCACGTCTCGGGATCGTCTCCCGGCGACAAGAGCCTTTGCCGGATCCGGTCGTCGGACCCGCGGACCGGGCCGGCTCAGATGAAGATCGCCGCGATCGCGATCACGAGGAACACGACCAAGAGGATCAACATGTAGCGGCTGCGCTGTTCGACCTGATCGAGCTTCGTCTCGATCCGGGAGAGGCGGTCCCCCGGATCATTGGGCATCGGTGGGCTTCCCATCATGGCGCGGCGAGAATCGTGTCGCCACTTCAACCTTTCACGGGCGGCGGGACCGGCCGATGTCGGGGGTCCGGGACGGCGGTCCCGGCCTACCCGCTGGCCGCCGCCGGGAACGAGACCGCGGGGGACCCTTCGTCCACGGGCCGCGGAGGCGAGCCACGACGCGGGCGCTTCGAGGGCTTCGCTTCCTTCGCCGGAGTGGCGGCGGGGGAGGCGGCCGGAGCCGGCGCGGGCGGGGGGGCCGGAGGGGAGGCGGAGCGGAGGGACGCCAGCAGGGTCTGTCCCTGCGGGGTGCCCAGCCCGGTGCAGGCGTTCCAGCCCGGCCCGGCGGAGTAGCCGTCGTTGTTACCGCTCGTGATCGGTCGGAACGCGGCGCCGATCGGATAGAGGAGCGGGTTGGCGTATCCGAGCGGCTGCGCGAGCGAGTTTCCCAGCCGCGCGACGAGGGCCGCCCAGAGCGGGGCCACCGCGCTCGTCCCTCCGAGCACGACCGTCTGGCCATCGATGAAGACCGCATAACCGGTCTCGGGATCCGCATTCGCCGCCACGTCGGGGACCCCTCGACCCGTGAACCCGTTCGGCGCGGCCGGGACATGCGCGGCGCTCTGGAAGGACGGGAGGGCGAAGTCCTCGCTCACGCCGCCTCCCGTGGCCCCCTCGTTCTGACTGAGGTCGTTCCACACGACCTCGGACACGATCGAGGTGCCGTTCAGTTCGAGGCGCGTCCCCCCGCACCCGAGGACGTACGGGCTCGAGGCGGGGAAATCGACGGTCAAGGTTCCCGAGGGTTCGCCGTCCGATGCGCCCTGGTCGCCGGACGCCGCGAGTATCGTCACGCCCTGCGCGGCCGCATCCTGGGCGGCGGTCTCGAGCGCGCTGCGCGCCTGGGCGCTCCAGCCGCTCTCGGGGGATCCCCAGCTGATCGAGACGATCCCGGGGGCGTTGACCGTGTCGTGGATTGCGCGCGTGAGCGCGTCAATGAATCCTTGCTCGGTGTTCGGTGCGAAGTAGACCACGATCGTCGCCCCGGGCGCGAGCGCGCCGATCATCTCGACGTCCAGCTCGACCTCGCCGTCGGGTCCGCTGGCGTCCCCGGTCGGGGAGTTCGTCGCCCCGTCGACCCCGACGGTGACGACCTCGGGTACGGCGAGACCGAGCGACGCGAAGAAGCTCGCAAGGTCGCTGTCCGCGAACCCGCCCCCGAACTCCAGGAGCGCGATCGTGGGGAGCTCGCCCGTCTCGATCGGTGGGAACTGGTAGGCCGCCCCGACCGTCGGGATCGGGTAGCCGTTCGCGGGAGGGGTCACGGCGCGACGGAGGTGGGTCCGGAGTTGGGGACGTGAGTCCAGGCCGAAGACCCCGACGACGCGCTCGCCGATCTCGGCGGGGACCCGTACCGGGCCGACGTAGCCGCGATAGGGACCAGACGGGTGATCGTACCGCAGCAAATCGACGCCGAAGAATCGGCCGATCTCGCGCGCCGGCCCGCCCACCGTCAACGCCCGGCGCGCCCGGTCGACCTCGTGGACCATCAGGCCGCGTTCGACCAGGCTCGCCGTGACGTGCTCCACGTCGACGCGGCTCGCACCGTAACGGTCCGCGAATTCGGCGCGCGTGAGGTACGAGCGGTCAGCGAGCGGCTGCGCCCCGAGCACCGCGATCGGCGCCAGCGGCTCGGACTCGGCCGTCCGCCGAAGGAAGACCGTGACTTCCAGGTACTCGTCCGCCGGCCAGGCGCCGGCCGAGGTCGCGCCCGCGAGCGGCGGTCGTTCGCTTCCGGGGAGTTCGGCGATGGGGGGTGGGGCTGTTGCCATGGATCGGAAGAGGGGATCCCGGGGGATCCGCGTCGAAACCGCTAGTTAGACGTCGCTCCCCCTTCAAGAACCTCACGTTGCCTTCTGCTTTGGGATTTTATTCCCGGAGCACGACTTCGAACTCGTCCGCTCTCATCGTTCATCGTTCAGCGGCCCGGAAATCATCTTAGTCGCGACGTGGACTTCGTCCTCGATGGACCCGCGTCGATCTCTGGTGTTCGCCTTGGCTTTGCCTTCGCACCGGGAGTCCGGACCTCCGTCGTTACCGGTCGAGGTCCGGGCACTCCAAGCCGACTTTCGACTCCTGGTGAATCTCTGCCTCCGCGAAGCGATCGCCACGAACGTGACGTCTCGAGGGAAGCTCTCTCGGTTCGCTCGCTCGCGTGCGCTCGAGTTGCGCGTTACCGGTCCGATCGGCGTGGCCGCCTCCGAGATCGCCCTCGGCCTCGCGGCCGGGCATCGCAAGCGTCTCCGTCGGGGGATCGTCGCCCGCGTTCCCTACGTCCGCACCCCGTTCGTTCGACTCCCACGGACGTGCTTCCACTTCGACCCCGACACCGGGAAGCTGCGGCTCTCCCTCCGCCGCGGCGAGTGGTCGTCCGTGACCCTCGCCGTCTCCGACCATCATCGTCGGGTCCTTGCCGACCCCCGCCACCGACTCACCCAGATGCACGTCGGCCCGCGGGGAGCGGTCGCGATCTATGCGAGGACCCCCGAACCGGAGTATGCTCCGACCTCGCTGGTCGCCCTCGACACGAACGAGCGCTCGCTCGACGGCGTGCGCGTCACGTCGGAGGGTCCCGCGTTCGTCCGGATCCTCTTTCCCGAGCTCCGGGCCATCCAGGCGATCCACTTCGAGCGACGGCGCTTTCTCGCTCACAAGAAGGCGAACGACCGTCGGGTCGGAAGGGTCCTGCTGGGGCGTGAGGGGCGTCGGGAACGGCACCGCATCCGCTCTCGGCTGCACGTGATCACCCGGTCGATCATCGAGCAGTTGGCGACCGAGCGCGCCGCCCTGGTGCTCGAAGACCTCACCGGGCTGCCACAACCCCGCCGTCGCGGGATCTATCGGAAGGGCTCGGGCGGGCCCCTTCGGTCCCGAACGTTCCGACGCCGTCTCTCTCACTGGCCCCAAGGTGAGCTGCACCGGCAACTCACCTACAAGGCGCAGGACCGGGGCGTCCCGATCCTGTGGATGTCTCCGTATCGCACTTCCCGAACCTGCCCGAGATGTGGTGAACTCTCCGAACACCGAAGCAGGGTGGGTCCCAGGTTCGAGTGTCGCGCCTGCGGCTGGACGCTCGACCGGCAGCTGAACGCCGGCGTGAACCTGGGGTTAGCCGCCCTGCGGAGCACCGCGGGGCTCGGGGGTCTTCGACTTGACCCCGACGCCCTTTCCGATGATGCGGTGAGTCCCCTCTACCCGACGGCGCAACACCGACGGGCACGGGAGGAGCGGACGGGAAGGGAGGGAGAGGATCGGAGGCGACCGCCGGAAACGGCGATGCCACCGATTTAATCCCAAAGCCGTTGCCTTCCAGAGCTCTCTGGGGCCGCGCTCGCCCGCTCGAAAGCTAGATACCGCGCGATGCCGCTCAGGAGTCCGCTCGGTCCCGAGGTCCGCCCGCGATGCCCCGAACCCCGAACTTTTCGATGCCCCAGCCGCTCTTCGACGAACCGACGTTCAGCGAGGGACGCCCGACGCCGGACCCGACGCGGTTCGCGGTGCCGCACCCCTCGGACGCTCGCCTGTATGCGCGGATCCAGGAACTGCTCTACGAGGATGTCGTCGGCTTCCCCCGGTCTCGCTACGGAGCGCCCGACGTGTACGAGCTCTCGACGGCCTTCGGCCCGCACGGCCCGGGGGTGGCCGAGGCGATCCGATCGGCCCGCCGCATCGTCTTCCATATGGTGGGCGACATCGGGGCGTCGACCGCCGCGCGGTACCCCGGCGAGATCCGCGTGTCCGACGCGATAACCCACGACTGCCACATCTCGCCGGTGACCGACCGACCGAGCTTCCTCTACCTCCTCGGGGACGTCGTCTACGATTTCGGCGAACCGCAGTACTACTACGACCAGTTCTACGATCCGTACCGCAACTATCCCCGGCCGATCTTCGCGATCCCCGGGAACCACGACTCGTTCATCGTCCCCGGCACGCCACCCGAGCTCGATCCCCTGACCACGTTCCAACGCAATTTCTGCTCGCCCGAGCCGGTCGTCACGGCGGAGGCCGGTCCGCTCCACCGCACCGCGATGACGCAGCCCGGCGTCTACTTCACGCTCGACGCCCCGTTCGTCCGGATCATCGGCCTGTTCAGCAACGCCCTCGAGGATCCGGGCGTGATCTCGAGCGAATCCGGCACCTGGTCCGCGATACCGGATTACCAGCTCGGATTCCTCGCCGCCCAGCTCGCGCGGATTCGGCGCGAGGAGTACGCCGGCGCCGTCCTCCTCGCGACCCACCACCCGCCGTTCAACTACGCCCCGCCGGCCGGGGGGAGCGGCGCGGGCGGCTTCCATGGCGGTAGCCCGGCGATGCTCCGCGAGATCGACGAGATCTGTCAGCGCGAGGGGGTGTACCCGCACGCGTTCCTCTCGGGGCACGCGCACAACTACCAGCGCTACACCCGCTCGGTCCGCTTCGCCGGCAAGTCCTACCAGGTCCCGTTCCTGATCTGCGGGGACGGCGGCCACAGCATCGACGCTCTCGTGCAGGCAAAGCTCGGCACGCCCGCGCAGGAACCCGCGAACGGCGCGAACGTCTCCTACCTCGACACGAAGCCGGCGGTCGACGCGACCGGACTCATCCTCGACCGGCACGACGACCGCGACTACGGATACCTTCGGGTCTCCGTTGACGCGCGACAGCTCTCGATCCGCTTCCTCCAGGTCGGGTCGAGCCCGCCCCTCAGCGAGCCCGCGGACTCGGTCACGGTGAACCTCGCCGACCATACGATCGTCCCGCCCGCCGCATCGGCCGGCCGCCGGCGGTTCGGGCGAGCGAAGGGCGGATCGGACGGGCGCCGGTCGCGCGGGGAACACTGACCCGGCGGCTCACGCCGCCGGAGGTCCGTGGGCGTCCCGGCAGGAGAAGCAGCGTCCCTCGGCTCCGGTGAGGAACGAGAGGCCGAGGCATTCCCGGCACATCGGCTGGGTGCAGCGCGGACACTCGGCCCAGCTGCGGAAGTCGGCGAGCCGGCGCGCGCACAT
>JASHUS010000206.1 GCA_030039865.1 Thermoplasmata archaeon | reverse complement strand
GCCCATAGTGTGTCCATTCGAGTGTGGCGCCTCGATCCGCGGTTTGCCCCCGCTCGGGCAGATCCCAGATTTACGGCCGCGCTGCGTTCGATGAACCTGGCCTGACGTCGGTCGGCGCCCAAAGTGCCGGAGGGGGACATTTCTGATGTCGTCAGATCCGTCACTCGGCCGTGAGTGGGCAAGCGAGGTGGCCCGATCGCCCGATAGCAGGGTTGCACGACGTACGGATGACCAGGATAGAGACGTACTCGCACTCGGTCCGAATCCCGGGTGGCAGGTGACTCGAGCGTGCTGGGGTAGTCAGCCCCCGATCGCGGACGGGGCCTTAATCTAACCGAGTCAGTCTTCGTCGCGTGACCAGCACGCGCCGCCTCTCGGCCATCATGTTCACGGACATGGTCGGCTATACCGCGCAGACTCAGCTCGCCGAGGCGGCTACGCTCCGGTTGTTACGGGAACAAGAACGGTTGGTTCGAGCAATTCTTTCCACCTATCACGGGAAAGAGATCAAGTCGACAGGGGACGGATTCCTGATCGAGTTTGAAAGCGCCCTACAGGCCGCCCAGTGTGCGGTCGAGATTCAGCACCGGATCCGCGAACGCAACACCTTGAACGCGGCGTCGATTCTCGAGTTGCGGATCGGGGTGCACCTCGGGGATGTCGAACAGCACGGTGACGACATCTTCGGGGACGCGGTGAACATCGCGGCCCGGATCCAGCCTCTCGCGGAGCCGGGAGGAATCTGTCTTTCCGGAGCGGTGTTCGAGCAGGTGAGAAACAAGCTCGAGCATCCGTGCCAGGAACTGCCCGGGGTCCACCTGAAGAATGTGCAAACATCGGTCCCAATCTATCGAGTCGTCCTCCCTTGGACCTCCCAGGGTCCTGCGCACCTCACCCCGTGGATGGATCGTGAGGCGGAGCTCGACTCCCTCGGTCGGGCCTTTCGGGACCTGCTGCAAGGAAACGGAGGACTCACGCACGTCACCGGGGAAGCCGGTATCGGGAAGACCCGCCTGATCGAAGAGGGGATCCGCCGTGCGGGCGGATCGGAACTTCGCGTGCTTCGAGCGCGCGGAGTTCGGGGGGAGAGCAGTCCGCCGTTCTCGTTCTGGACCGAAGCCGCGAGGGAGTTCCTCCGCGATGCTCCCCCGACCCTGGTCTACAAGGTGTGCGGGGCCCAGCCCGGCGACATCGTCAAGCTAGTACCGGAGCTCGCGGAACGTCTCGGCAACCCTCCCGAGCTCCCGAGCCTGGACCCGGATCAGGAACGCGTCCGGTTCTACGAAGGCATCGTTCAACTGTTCGTCAACATCTCCAAGGAATTCCCGCTCGCGCTCTTCTTTGACGATCTCCAGTGGGCCGATGCCGCCTCGCTTCGACTCCTGCGGTATGCTGCCCCGCGGGTCGAACGTGTGAGGATCCTCCTGCTGCTGTCCTATCGGGCACCCGAGTCGGACGTAGACGGGGGGCTCCGCGCGGCCGTGGACGATCTTCGTCGTGTGCGTCGCGGCCCCGTGCTGCTGTTAAAACGGTTCGGTGCGGACGACGTCGCTCGGGTCGTGAGCCGCCTCGTCCCCGACATATCGGATTCCGGTGACCTCGCGCGCGCGATCCACGCGAGGACCGGGGGAAATCCATTCTTCGTGGAGGAGGTCGTGCGGAGTCTACTCGAGCGAGGAGCGCTCACGAAACCTCAGGGTTCGGACGGCGGGCTACCGGAGGAGTGGAATCTACCCGAGACCGTCCGTGAGGTCGTGGGCCAGCGCCTCCATCGGCTGACTCCGACCACCCTCGAAGTGCTCGGCACCACCTCGGTGATCGGAGAGGAGTTCAGGTTCCAGACGGCGTGCGACGTGCTCGACCGGGACGAGCCAGTCGTTCTCTCAGCAATCGAAGAGGCGGTGCGGGCCGGCATCCTGAACGAACGTCGGGACTCGGCCGGCGGGATCGTTCTCGCCTTCGCCGACGAACTGATCCGGGAGACCCTGATCGACGAGCTGAGCCTCCTTCGCCGTCAGCGACTGCACCTCCGCGTGGCCCGAGCCATCGAGGCGGCGGAGGGTGAGCGGACCCCCGAGGAGGTCGTGCAGCTCGAACAGCACTACCTGCACGCCAACGCGTTGGAGAAGGTCGCTCCCTACGCGCTTCGTGCGGCCGACCACGCTTCGAAGCTCAATTCCCCCGAGGAGGTGGTCCGCCACCTCTTCGTAGCGCTCCGCACCTCTTCGGGGAAGGCCCCGGCGGTCTCGAGGGCGGACCTCTTGAGGCGGTTGGGTTCGGAGGAGGATCGACTGGCACGACCCGACGACGCGTTGAAGCACTTCGCCGAAGCGACGACGCTCTACCGAGCGGAAGGCCGAATCCTCGAGGCCGGCGAAACGCTGCGGCAGTCTAGCGAGGTGTACCTCTATCTCGGGGGCTCCCGGGAACACGCCCTCGAAATGTTGGAGAACGCGCGGACCGTTCTATCGAGCGTGCCGGAGAGCGTGGAGCTCTCCGAGGTACTCGCGGACCTCGCGGCCTTCTATTGGATGGGGGGTGACCTCGAACAGTGCCGAAAGCTCACGGAAGAAACCGTCGGGCTCACGGCCCGTCTCCCCAGCCCGATCGTTCGGGCCAAAGCGCTCCGGATCCTAGGTACACTGGTCCGTTCCTCGGAAGGCGCCGGGAAGAGCTTCGAGTATCTCCGTCAAGCCCTGGAGCTGGCCGAGCTCCACGCGATCACGACATTGGTATTCGATGCGACCGTCGACATCGCAGTCGCATACGGATGGGGCACGGGCGAGCTGGAGCAGGCGCTGACCTGGATGCGGCGGGCCGTGGACGTGGGCATCCGGACACGGAATCCCGCGCTCGAAATGCAGGCGCGGGGTTGTGTTCTGCCATACTCGCTCATCGCTTGCGGGGAGCCGGATCGAGCCGAGCGGGAGGGCCTCGCCGCCGAGGGGTTCTACCTGCAGCACCAGCTTCCGCTAGACCCGCGAATCCCTCTGTGGCTCGGTCAGGCTGCCCTCACTCGGGGGGACCTCGTTCTGGCGGAGTCTCGCCTCGCTCAGGCCGGCAAGCTCCTCGAGACCTACTCGTTCTGGCCGGTCGCAGCGGTGTACCATCTCCTGAACGGTCAGCTGTTGCAGGAGCTCGGGAACAGGGCCGCGAGCCTCCAGGAGCTTCGACGCGCGGTCCGGACCTTCGAAGCTACGGGAAACTTGGCGTGGATGGCGGGTTCCCAGGCGATGGCCCTCGACGCTCTGGGGGCGGCGCTCCTCGAGGAGGGCGGGGGCGCCGAATCGCTCGCGGAGGCACGGACGGCTCGCTCGCAGTTGTCGGAGCTCGCGGGCCAGATGCGACAGGACTTCATCCGGGCGTACGAACTCCGGCTGGGGGCCCGGTTCGCACGGGTGGAGAAGCGATTTACCGACGCCACAGTCGCCCTCGAGGAGAGCGCGCGGATCTGGAAGCGGCTCGGATGGCGCCACGAGTTCGCACGGGCTCGGCAGGCGCTGGGCGAATTGTGGTTGGACCAGGGTTCGGTCCCCCCGGCGACCGCCTGTCTCACGGAAGCCTTGGAGGTGTTCACGCAGATGAAGGCCGCTCGGGATGTAGAGCGAGTTCGAGCCCTGGATCGCAGCACGAAGGGATAGCGCGGCCGGACGACGGATCCGTCGCGGTCTCAGGGAACTTTCGGAAGATAGTCGCGGTCCTCCCTCCAGACCTCCGCGAGCCAGTTTCGCACCCATTCCTCCAGTTCCGCCTCGGGGATCAGGGGGGATTGAAAATCACCGACGAGCGCGGTCTCGACCTGCGTTCCCTTCACCTCGTACGTTTGGATCCACCGGGTTCCCGCCAGAACCCCTTCCAAGAACTCCGCCGTGAAGCCGAGCGGCGGGAACAGCGTGAACCGGACTTTCATCGCCACCTCCTTCCCTCCGAAGTCCTCCCGAGCGGTTCCGACCATGGTGTGGTCATTGGGGAACTCTGCGGTCCAACCCTTGCGCCAGGGGTGGATGACCGACATCTCGGACGCATGGGCCGTCAGGAGCTTCCACACCCTCTCCAAGGAGGTGTCGTAGCGAGTACCCGCGTCCCGGAGGTACACCATGGTGGGCTCCATCGAAGTCCCGTATATTCGAGTTACCGAGCTCTTCTGAGGCACGCGGCAACGGCAACCGGCGTACAGCCCGCTCAGCTCCGCGGGCCCATGAAACGCCCGCCTCGATCCCGCCCGACGTGAAGGGGTGCGAATCGTCGCCGTTCGACGATAACTAAGCGGGCGGTGTCGGAGGGGGACATTTCTGATGTCGTCATATCCGTCGCTCGACCGCGATTGGGCAAGCGAGCTGGCCCGATCGCCCGATAGCGAAGTTGCACGAGTTAGCGATGACGAGGTCGCAGGTGTACTCGCGCCCAGACTGAATCCCGGGGGGGCGGGTGACCTGCGCGTGCTGAGGTGATCAGCCCCCAATCGCGGACGGGGCCTTAATCTAACAAACGCCGTTCTCCGGTCGTGGCCTCGACCCGTCGCCTCGCCGCCATCATGTTTACCGACACGGTCGGATACACGGCCGCAACACAAGCGAACGAGGCCCGTACCCTCGCGATGCTACGGGAGCAGGAGGGACTCCTCCGCCCCATCGTGACCGCGCACTTTGGCCGAGAGATCAAGTCGACCGGCGACGGCTTCCTGGTCGAATTCGATAGCGCCTTGAAAGCGACACAATGCGCCGTCGACATTCAACGTCGAATGCACGAACGCAATGCGCAGGCCGGTCGGATCCCACTCCAAATCCGTATCGGGATCCATCTCGGCGACGTCGAGCAACACGGTACCGACATCTTTGGGGATGCGGTGAACATCGCCGCGCGCATCGAACCGATGGCGGAACCGGGCGGGATCTGCGTATCGGGCGCCGTACACGAACAGGTACGGAACAAGATCACCGACACACTGGAGAAGCTCCCGTCCATGTCCCTGAAGGGTGTGCAGCACCCCGTCGAGATCTACCGCGTCGTGTTGCCGTGGACTGCACGGGAATCGCCGCCCGGTGCCCAAGTCCCTCGACGATTGGCGGTGCTTCCCCTCGCCAATATCAGCTCCGATCCGAAGGACGAGTACTTTGCCGACGGCCTCACCGAGGAGCTGATCACGGTGCTATCCCAATTGCGCGAACTTCGCGTCATTGCTCGAACCTCGGTGAGCCAGTACAAGTCGGCGGCGAAGTCGGTGTCACAGATTGGGGGGGAGTTGGGGGTCGACGCGGTCCTCGAAGGCAGCGTGCGGAAGGCCGGTGATGATCTCCGCATCACCGTGCAGCTCATCGATGTAGGGACGCAAGAGCACACGTGGGCGAAGACGTACGACCGGAAGCTCGACAATGTGTTCGCCGTACAGGCGGAGATCTCGAAGCAAGTGGCCAACGCACTCCAGGTCGAGTTTCGGACCTTTGCACGCACCTCGCGCGAAGGCCCTGCGCCCGTGCGGACGGACTCCTACCTGGCCTACCTCAAGGGTCGGACCTTCCGGGTCCAAGGCACGACCGAGGGGCTCGCGATGGCGAAAGAGCAATTCCAATTGGCGATCTCGCTGGACCCTCAGAACGCCGCTGCGTACGCGGGCTTGGCCGACGTGACTCGGAGCTTGGGACAGACGGCCAGCTTGGGACTCCCCCGGATCGAATGGGATGAGGAAGGTCGGCAGCTCGTGAAGAGGGCGCTCGAGCTCGACCCCAATCTACCCGAGGCCCATCGTTCGCTCGCAATCATCCTCTGGGACGACTTCGAGATAGCGGCGGCTCAGCAGGAGTTCCAACGGTCTCTGTCCATCAATCCGAGCGATCCCCTGACCCAACGATTGTGCGCCGGTTTGCTGCTCGAGCAGGGCCAACCCGAGGAGGCCCTCGTGCATCTGCGACTCGCCGAGGGGGCCGATCCCAAGGGCCCAGCGGTCCTGAACGACCTGGTGGCACTGTTGGCGTGGCTCGGGCGAAGGGACGAGGCGTCGGTTCTCTTGGAGCGGCTCCGCGAGCTGGCGCCGGACTCCGAACTCTATCGAGGCGCCTGGTGCTGGTTCGCTTTGGAGGGTCCGGACCGGGCCGAGGCGATGAGGGCAACGGCGGCGTGGATCGATACCCAGCCGGATTCGCGTTGGAAGGAAGGGACCCGCGCGTGGTACTGGATCATGTTCGGGGAGGAGGAGAGGGGCCGGGCGCACCTCCAGCTGGAGGAGTCCCGACCCGAGATTCCCCAGTTGGCCTGGGCCAT
Source organism: Thermoplasmata archaeon (assembly GCA_030039865.1). Taxonomy (GTDB): domain Archaea; phylum Thermoplasmatota; class Thermoplasmata; order Lutacidiplasmatales; family UBA184; genus Lutacidiplasma. The sequence goes on along the minus strand of JASHUS010000206.1, from coordinate 1,046 downwards.
GGGCCTCCTGTACGGACAGTTGGGCGAGCTCGATTCGTGCTTCCGCTGGCTGAATCGGGCCGTCGATCTACATATCGTGGCCGTCACGATTTTCCGGTACTTTTCCCGCACGAAGGCGGTGCGGGAAGACCCAAGATTTCAGTCGATTCTCCATCGAATGAATCTCGCATAGCCCTCGGGTCTCGAGGCCGCGGGCCGGCGGTTCACCGCCTGTTCAGAGAGTCAAAATTGTGTCGGCGGGGATTCGAACCCCCGCGAGTTCAGATCCTTTGGAGAGCGGGCCGGGCAAGGTCTATCGCTGGTAGACCCTACGGCGGTGGTCGACCCTCTCCACCGTGACCATCTGCTCGGAAGGCGAGAGTGCCGCGAGCAGGCGATAATCGCCCACTCGAAGTTTGCGATCGTCAGAGCCCGCTAGCTTTTCGAAGTAGTGGTCGGGGTCGGCCGAGGCCCGCTCCAGACGCTCGACGATTCGACGCGCGACGGCTCGATCCAAGGACCTGAGGTCACGAATTGCCGTGTCGGTCCACTGGATCTTCCAAGGCGTCAGAGACCCAACCGCTTCTTGACGAGGTCGTGGTCCGTCACACGTCGTGCACGGAGGTCGAGTCGGGCACTGAGGAGCCCGATCCGGAACGCGTCAGTGTACAATCCCTCGTCGTCCCCTTCCGGAACTAGAGCGATTAGCTTGTTCAGCAGCTCGTCGTAGGTCTCCCGAGGGGTCGCCTTGAGGGCGGCCAGTCTTTGCCGGGTGGAAGGGGACAGCTGGATGGTCGTGATCATTGGCTATGTGATGCCATATGGCTCACATATAGCTTTGTGCATCCTCGAACGGTGAGACCTCGTCCGCCCCACCTTTCCGGAGGGGCCGTCGCACCCCCGAGGGTTCAAATCCGAAATGTCGGAGGGGGGATTTGAACCCCCGACCCCAGGATCTCTCCCGGGACACGAGCGATCGGTTCCGTGTCCCGCTATGAGTCCCGTGCTCTACCAGGCTGAGCCACTCCGACAGGGATGGGGAGCGCCGGCGCGTGCCGGGCCGGTTC
>JASHUS010000205.1 GCA_030039865.1 Thermoplasmata archaeon | reverse complement strand
GCCGGGACTCGACCGCGAGGCTGCCGTCCTCGCGCACGTACGGACCCTGCAGAACGGGCGCGTCCCGGTCCGTCCACTTCCCGAGGAACTGGCCGACCCGGTCGATCCCGGGCGGCGGGCCGTCCTGCACCCGAACGGCCGATCGACGCGCGTGCGGCAGCTCGAAGAGGAAATGCACCTCGTCCGTCCCGGCCGCGATCGACCAGCCGAGCGGCGGGAACTCGGCCCTCGCAAGCTCGTCCGATATCGCGCGCGCGGCCTTGCGGAGTTGCGGGAAGAGCGTGTCGTCGACCAGGTCCGGCCGCGGCAGCGAGACGACCGTGACGTGCGTCGCTCGCTCGTGCAACCGGGCGAGCGCCTGCTCCCGCGTCCATCCGGCCGGGCTTGTCGGCCGGAACCACCGTTCGGAGGGGGCGTCGAGGTACGCCCCCGCGGCCAGGATGAAGAGCCCGAGGTTGCGCCGCGACAGAGCGCTCGCGACGTTGCGGTTCGGGTCGACCGGATCGGCGAGGATCAGCGCCACGTGCTCCGGTAGGCGGGGCGGATCGCGGCTCGGTTCGCCGACCCGGGCCGGTATTCTCCAGCGCCGCGCTTCGGTGAGCAGCGCGCGCAGCGAGCCGAAGCGGACGACCAACAGTTCGACGAGATAGCCCGAGAACCCCTCGGTCCGGGCCTCGGAGCCGTAGACCCCGACCGCCCGGAAGAACTGCTTCGCGAGCCGGACCTGCCGCACGACCTCGGGGGGCTCTCGGGATTCGAGGTACGCTTGGTGGAAGGGGGTCCGATCGACGGCCGACAGGGGCCGGCTCGGATCGGCGACGGCGTACCCGGGGACCGCGTCGACCCGGAACCCCTCGAACACGCCCCGCAGGTACGGATGCTCGGCATACCGCGTCTCGGGCTCGGCGAGCACGCTTCGCCCGAGCGCGAGACCTTCCTCGCGCAAACGCTCGCGCGGAAGATCGGGCGGAAAGAGCAGGAAGAGGTCGATGTCGAGTCGATCGGTCAGGAACGTCCCGCGCGCCGCGCTACCGGCGACCAACGCCCGGACGAGCGGGCTGGACCGGGCCTGCGCCGCCTCGGCGACACGCCGCACCAGCTCCGTCCGCACGCGCTCGACCCGCGCGAGGAACTCGGGCGAGGGGTCGATGCGCGCCGCGACCGCCGCCTCGACCCGGTCCGCTTCGGCCGACGCGCCGGGCGCCGCCGCCTCTACGGTCATCGCGCGAGGACGGGAGAACCCGGCGGATGAAACTTCGGTTGGAGGCCCCGCGCCGGAGCGAGCATTATCCCGCCCCGGGGCCTAGCACCTACGGGGCGAGATGGCGGCGGCGATCGGTCACACGGCGACGCTCTTCGAACCGCTCGAGGGCGGAAAGGTGCGCTGCACCGCGTGCGCCCGCTACTGCGCGATCCCCGCGGGTTCGCACGGCTTCTGCTTCGTGCGCAAGAACGTCGACGGACGGCTCGTCCTGCTGAGCTACGGCCGGGCCTCGGCCGTCCAGGTCGACCCGGTCGAGAAGAAGCCGCTCTCGCACTTCCACCCCGGCTCGCGCGTCTACTCGATCGGGACGGTGGGCTGCAACTGGCGATGCCAGTACTGCCAGAACGCCGAGATCTCCCAGGAGCACGAGGTCGTCGGCCGCGCGCTCCCCCCGAAGGCCGCGGTCGCCGGCGCCCGGCGGTACGGCTGCGACGGCGTCACGTTCACGTACAACGAGCCGTCGATCTTCGCCGAGTACGCGCTCGACGTCATCCGCGAGGCGCACGCCGCCGGACTCTTCGCCAACTTCGTCACGAACGGCTACCTCACGCCGGAGGCGGTCGCGGCGCTCGGCCCGCACCTCGACGCGGTGAGCGTCGACTTCAAGGGGAGTGGCGAGGCGGGGTTCCTGCGTCGCTACATCGCGGCGAAGGGTCCCGAGCCGATCTTCGAGTCGTCGGTCGGCCTCAAGAAGCACGGCGTCCACCTCGAGGTCACCGACCTCATCGTCCCGAAGGTGGGGGACTCGGTCGACGCGACGCGGACGCTCGCGCGCTTCGTGCATGACGAGCTCGGACCCGAGACGCCCTTCCACCTACTCCGCTTCCACCCCGACTACAAGATGATGGACCTGCCGAACACCCCGATCGCGACGCTCGAGCGCCTGCACGCGGTCGCGAAGGCCGAGGGGCTCGACTACGTCTACCTCGGCAACGTCTGGGGCCATCCGCTCGAGCACACATACTGCCCGAAGTGCGGGGCGATCGCGGTCGAACGGTACGGATTCACGATCCGCTCCTGGAACCTCGACGCCGAGAACCGCTGTTCTTCCTGCGGTCACCGGATACCTATCGTGGGGACGTTTGCGTCGTCGTACCTTCCGACGTTCGCGACCCCCGTCGCCTGACGGCCCCGTCCGGACGGAGCCCGGGGAGGGGCCGGGCCTCGACGACGAGGTGGAGCGGGATCTCGAGCAGGAACCGACCTTCCGGGCTCTTCGCGACGGCTTCGTCGGTCGGTACCGGTTCCTCGAGGCGGGTGATCGCGAGGCCCGCCGCGCGCAGCCAGCGGGCGTAGGTCGGGATCGTCCGGTGGAACGAGGTCGTCCACCCGACCCGGCCGGGCCCGACGTCCCACGGGACGCGGACCGCCCGCTCGTCGCGGTAGCGCGCGACCTTGCGCGCCACGACCTCGTGCCGGTCGCCCCGCGGGTCCCGCGCGTGCTCCACGAGCCAGCCCGAGCGCTCGTCGACGTCGAAGCAGGGATGGTTCAGGGAGAAGACGAAGCGCCCCGCCGGGCGCAGGACCCGGCTCGCCTCGCGGATCGCGCCCTCGGCGTTGCGGATGTCCATCAGGGCCATGTTCGCGACGACGAGGTCGAACGAGTGGCTCGAGAGTCCGCGCAGATGCGCCGCGTCGCGCTCAAGGAAGACCGCGCCCGAGGGGCGGTCTCGCTCCCGACGACGCGCGTTCGCGATCGTCGGCCGGGACCGCTCGATGCCGACCGCCCGGGTCGCCCCCGCACGGGCCCAGCGGCGCGTGAGGTAGCCGTTGCCGCAGGCGAGGTCGAGCACCGCGAGGCCCCGCACGGGTCCCACGACGTCGAGGAGCGTGGGGTCGATGATCGCCCGGTGCCAGAGATCGCCCTCCTCGCCCATCCGGTCGTCGCGCCATGCCGCGAGGCCGTCCCACCCGCCCCGGTCCATCCCGCCGGAGCGAGGCGACCCGGTCCAAGACGTCTTTCCCACTGCCTATTCGTTCGGCGGGGCGCGGATCCCCCAGGCAAAGAACGCGAGGAGCGCGATCACGATCCCGACGGTGGTGCCGAGCGCGGCCGGGGAGAGAGCGGCGTTGGCCGAGTAGTACGACATCTCGAAGACGGCGCCGGCCGCCGCGATCGCCGCAACGATCCCGAACACCCCGAAGGGGCCGACCCCAGCCGTCGGTCGATCGGGCGCGGCGTCCGTCATGCCCCGCCCACCCACAGCACCCCCCAGAGCCCCATCACGTCGCCCGTCTGGATCCCGACCCCCGGCCCGGAGTCGCCCGCCGGGTCGTACGAGTAGTCGACCGGGCTCGGGAGCCCGTACAGGTACGCGCCCGGGACGAGGTCCGAGCTCAGTGAGACGTTCCGCCCGATCACGAGCGGACCGAGCGTGCCGTTGACGGGCGCGAGCCCGCGGGCCGGATCGATCCTCCAGAGTCCCGTGGGATAGGGAAGAGTGCCGTTGTGTTGGAGAACGTACTGCTGCTGCGCGTTCGGGCTGTTCGATGTCACGTTGACGAGATAGTTGTTGATGCCGATGCTGTCGAGCGGCACGGTCCACTCTAGCGACACCGGACCGCCCCCGGCGACCACGTTCGCCGACAGCGTCGGGCCGGGGACAGAGTCGTTGAACAGCCCTTCGGGATTCCCGACGAGGTCGGCCGTCGCGGCGGGGAGGACGGGAGGATTGTAGATGTCCCCACCGCCCCCGTTCGACTGGAAGCTGGCGAGGGAAGCACCGGTGTCGGCGCCGGTCGGCAGCACGATCAGCGCCGAGACGTCCTGGCCGAACCAGGGCCCGTCGTACTCGCCGTCGGGGGCGCCGTACACCCCAGCGACGCTCGGAGCGGTGAACGAGGCGTACGAGGGCGTGCCCGGGACCGCCTGGACGTCGACGACCGCCTGGTCCCGGAACGGGATCAGGAGCGACTGCGTGGCCCCGCTCGCCGAGAGGTTCACCTCGACCGACGCGCCGGCGAAGACGACGAGCGCGTTGTCGTACGTCCCGTTGACCGCGCCCGACTCCGTCGCGCTCCAGTAGTACTGCTGGCCGTGGAGATCGATCCACTCGCTCACGCCGGGGTCGGCCGCGTCGCCGTTGATCGAGTTCCCGACCGCGAACGCCCCCGGCGTGGCCGCCGCGAGAACGCCCGCGAGCAGCACGATGACGGTACCGACCCAGGCCGCCTCGATCCGTTCGCGCCGGGCGCGGGAGACCCGGCGGACGAACGGCACGTCGGCGATCGGTACCCGACGGCGCCGCTTCGGCACCGTCGACTGGGCGGCCCGCCGGATCGCTTCGTCGAACGACAGCCCGGCGGCGCTGTAGAGCTCCCCGCGGAAGACGGTGAGCGCGCCGTTCGCGACAAAGAACAGTTGGCCGCCCAGCATGACGACGATCCCGCCGAGGAGGATCAGCTGGTAGCTCGTGATCGCGGCGAGATGCGGGAGGATGAACTCGCGGCGCAGGACGCCGAGGCTGCCGAGCTCCTCGAACGCGACGACGATCGTCGCGCCGCCGACGACCGTGAAGAGGAAGTGGAGCCGCGCGAGCCAGGCGGAGAACCACTGCCGGCCGGTGAGGATCGGGAAGACCGCGTAGAGGAGCGCGTACCCGCCGGCCGCGATCGCGAGGATCGTCATGGCGTGGAAGTGGCCGAGCACGAACAGGCTGTTGTGCACGTCCACGTCCCAGGGGATCGTGGCGAGGGCGGGGCCCGAGAGCCCGCCGAAGATCGCCCCCGCGAAGGCGAGGAGCGCGAAGAGCGCGACCGCGTTCCATTCCCACTGCCCCGCGGGCACGCCCTTCACGGTCATCCAGACCGAGAAGAACGTGATCGCGGACGGTAGCGCGATGGCGAACGAGAGCGCCATCGTGAGCCAGGTCGACCACGCCGGGAGGGGCGCGAGGTAGAGGTGGTGGAGCCCTAGGAGCGGCGTGAGGAGCACGAAGAGGATCGCCGACGCGACCGCCCAGCGGTAGCTGTAGGGGGGCCGGCGCGCCAGGATCGGGATGAGGACGTAGAGGGCGACGATCGGCAGGAGGAAGAGGAGGTAGACGAGGCTGTGGCCGAACATCCAGAAGATAACCTGGTTGGCGAGCGCGCTGATCGGCCAGCCCGCGTACGCGCTACCGATGTCCCACGCGGTCGAGACGACGAGCGGCCCGTACGTCAGCGGCACGAGGACGAGCGTGCCGACGACGAACCAGAGGAAGACCGGGTACCGCCGCCCCTGCGCCTCGGCGCGGTGCTGCCGGTACCAATCGCGCAGGTGGATCACCATCCAGGCGGTCCACAGGAAGAGCGCGGCGCACAGCGCGAGCCAGCCGAGAAAGAAGAGCGGGCTGACGACGTACGCGCTCTGCCCGTTGATCCCGAGCGGGGAGAGGAAGTACCATCCGCTCGCCGGGAAGTAGTTGTCGTTGAACGGGAGGAAGTAGATCGGTCCCTGGATCAGGAGCATCGAGCCGTTGAGCAGGATGACGGTCGAGTAGAGCGTCCACTTGTGCCGGGGCACAAGGCCGAGCGCGTTGACGACGAGGAATCCGAGCGCGGCCATCTCGAGCTGCTGGGCGAAGCCGAACAGCTCGCGGATGCCGTGGAGCGTGACCGACGAGTAGATCTCGACGTTCGACAGGTGCACGACCGAACCGGTGGCGTACGCGACCACCTGCGTCTGGAACCCGAAGGCGTCGAACCCTCCGACCGCGCCCCAGAGGAGGCCGGCGATCAGCATCAGCATCGTGATGCGGGTCATCCAGTCGCGCCGCAGGAGGAAGATCCGCTCGAACAGTCGGAGCTTCGCGAGGCTCAGCCGGATCGAATCCTCGGTCGCGTCGAGCCACTGGATGAGCGCCGGGGGCCGCTCGAAGACCGGGATGCTCGATTCTTCGGCACCGGCCTGCGAGGGACGGAGGTCCGTGCCCGACATCGCCGTGGGCGCTCCGGTCGGGAGGTCGAGCAGCCCCCGCGTTTATCTCGGGCCGGTGAGGACCGGACCGGCGCCGGACCGCCGGCGCGTGACGTATAATACGTACAGAAATTGCACACGCGTAGGGTCTTTGCGCACGTCTTTCTGCTTAAGACCCCCCGCTTTGCATGATATTTCCTCACCGGGGACGCACCAAGAATGGAAGGGCGGAAGCTACAGCTCGTCGGGGGTTCGACGTTCCAGGTCTCCCTGCCCCGGCGATGGGTCGCTGATCGCGGTCTCAAGGCCGGTGACCTGCTCTACATCGATACCGAGCGCGACGGGACCGTCTGCGTCCGCGCCGATGCCGCGGACCACGCACCGAACGAGCGCAAGGTGTTCGACGCGGCCCGGATCGGGTCGTCCGACCACCTCCTGCGGAAGTTGATCGGCGCGTACGTCACGAACTTCCGGCTCATCGAGGTCCGGTACCCGCCGCGGGGCCGGATCGCGGCGCGTCGGGTGGCCCGCGAGTTCTGCCGGCTCGTCAACGGGCCCGAGATCATCGACGAGACGCCGACGCACCTGGTCCTCCAGGATTTCTCGAACGGGTCCGAACTCAGCGCCGCGCGCTGCCTCCGCCGGATGCACCTGGTCGTCCGCGCGATGTTGACCGACTCCCTGCGAACGTTGCAGGACGGCGACCCCGACCGCGCGCGGGACGTCGAGCTCCACGACGAGGATCTCAACCGTCTCTTCTGGATCGTCGCGAAGCTCACGCACGCGTCGCGGACGAACGGGGGCCCGCCGGCGCCGGACGGCTCCCTCGAGGCGCCGTACCTGCGGCTCGTCGCGAAGCTGCTCGAGTGCATCGGGCAGGACGCGGTCGAGCTCGCCCAGCGCGCGTTGACCCTCCATGGCACGCCGCTCCGCGATCCCGGGCTCAACGGGGAGCTCGAAGCGTGCGTCGGCGAGGTGACGGCCCGCCTCGACGGCGCCTTCGAGGCGCTCTTCGGCAGCGACAGCGAGCTCGCCAACGACGCGATCGATGGCTGCCTGCGGCTCCGCGAGCAGCTCGAAGAGCTCCTGGCGCGACTCTCGAAGCTCACCGGGCACGACCTATTGAGCGTGCACCGGGTCGTCGAGAGCCTCGATCGCTCGGTCAGCCATACGTACGAGATCGCGAAGCAGGCGCTCGACCTCTCCGTGCTCCGCGAACCGGCGATCGCCTAGTTCGCTCGGCCGCCGCCCGAGGGTTGAAATCCCCGAGCGCCCTCCGGGATTCGAGGCGCTCGATGTCGACGGAGGGAGAGGCAGGAACCCATGGGATGGTCGAGGACTTCGTCAAGGCGCTATCGGACAAGCAGAGCCAATTGGACTTGCATCTGCAGGGTCTCACCTTGACGCTCGGCGACAGCCATCTGGCGATCCGGCTCACGGGCACCGTCACCGTGTCCGTCCACATGCGGGATCTGACCGACGCGGAGAAAGACGCGTACGCGATGGCCAGCATCGCGCAGACGCGCGACTGACGCACCGAGCAGGGGTATCGCACTCAAGGAACCGCGACCGGCGGCGGGCCGGTAGCGACCGACCGTACCTTCGCCAGCGCAGCTCGGCGTCCGGCACGGCCGAGGAACTTTTGGGCCGGGGTTCGATGCCGCGCTATGGGCCGATCCACCCGCGACACTCCGAAACTCTTCCGGGTGATACTTCCCGTTACGGACATCGACCGGGCCGCGAAGTTCTACGCGAAGCTCCTCGGAATGCCCGGCGTGCGGGTCACCCCGGGGCGTCACTACTTCGACTGCGACGGGACCATCCTCGCGTGCTTCGATCCCCGGGCGGATACCGACGACTTCGATCTGGGTCCCAACCCGGATCACATCTACTTCGGCGTCCGAAACCTGGAGGCCGCTCATCGGAAGGCCACGGACCTCGGGGCCGAGGACCTCAGTCCGATCGAGATCCAGCCCTGGGGGGAGCGCTCGTTCTACGCCAAGGATCCCTTCGGGAACAAGTTCTGCTTCGTCGATCGATCTACGATGTTTCTCGGGAGAGAACCCCTGCGGATACCCCGGTGATCCGGCGGGCCCGCCCGCGATAGACGTGCACGTCCCCCCCGCTCGTCGCAGCGCGCGCGGCTCGGTTCCTCGGCGCACGGTCGCCGGTCCCAGAATCGCAGTGCCGTGAGGAGCGAGAAAAGTCCCTTTAAGTCCGGGTCCGATGCGAACTCGATGGCCCCGAGCGACCGGGCGGATCCTGATCGCGAAGCTCGGGCCGCGTCGCGGTCATGGTCTTGCGCCCCCGGGACGGGCGAGGCATCATTCCTCGAGAGGACGCGAGACTTCCCACCGAACCCGCAGTTCCACGCTGTCGGGAGCCCGTAGGATGCCGGACGTCTGGTCCGATCCTGCCGCGCACAAAACGGGCTACGCGAGCGTCAACGGCGTCCGGTTGAACTATCTCGACTGGGGCGGTTCCGGGCCCGCGCTGATCTTCCTTCACGGGGCGGGCCAGAATCCCCACTATTTCGACGACCTAGCCCCCGTCTTCGCCGATCGTTTTCGGGTCGTCGCGTACGCGCGGCGAGGTCACGGTCGTTCGGAAGCGAAGGAACCGTGCGACACGGAGACCTTGACCGACGACCTCCGTGGACTCATGGACGAACTGGGGATCGCTCGCGCCCATCTCGTGGGCCATTCCATGGGAGGCAACGAGATCACTCGCCTGGCGGGCACGTACCCGGAGCGCGTTGACCGCGTCGTGTACTTGGATGCGGCGTACGACATGGCCGACCCCGAGTTCGCCGCGGCGATCCGGGCCTTCCCGCCCCACTTGCAGGCCGGGTGGCCGGCGAGCGCGTTGACGTCGTGGGACGCATTCCGATCGTACGCCCGCGCCTTGCTGCCCGGCGTGGAGGACCAGCGCCGTACCGAAGCCTGGATGCGAGAGGACATCGAGATCCAGCCCGACGGAACCGTTCGGATGATCGCTCGGGAGGGAATTCGTCCCGCGTTCGTCGCGGCGATGGCCGAGCCCCGGGACTATGCCAAGATCCGCGCGCCCGCACTCGCGATATTCTCCGCGTCGTTCGAGGACGTCCAGCGCGGTGACCCGGGCTGGATCGCCGAGAATCTCGAATGGAATCGGACGTACATCGCACCGTGGCGGGAAAAGTCCATTGAGAGGATACGGCGCGAGATCCGGAACGTGGAGATCGTGAACCTGCCGGGAACCCACGACGACTTGGTCTTCACGTGCCGCGAGCAGGTGACCGAGGCGGTGGGACGATTTCTCGCCGGTCCGCGATGACCGGATCCGCGTAGGGCGTCCCCGCACAACTCCGTTCGGTTCGCCGTCCGCATGCCGGGGCCAGGCTTCGCAGGAAAGATCGAATCCGAGAACGTGACTCGAGCGAAAATCTCCTCGCTAACCGCAGTCGCTCTTGGACACGGCACGTGGGACCTATAGCTCTTATATCTCGACGTTACATGGAGTTACGTTGGATTATGCCCAAGGCTGTCGTGGAGCTCTCGGAGCACGCTAATCGCGTCGTCAATGTGGTCAAGGCCCGAGACGGACTCAAGGGCAAGTCGGAGGCACTCGAGAGTATCGTCGCCGCCTATGAGGAGACAATCCTCGACCCGGCCCTCCGGCCCGATTTCGCAGCAGACCTCCAGCGGATCCGGAAGGGTAAGTTTCGGAAGATCCGATCCCTGAACGAAGTCTTTGGTGAGTCGCGGTGAGCTGGGACCTGGAGGTCTCCCCTGAGTTCGAGCGTGACTACCGGAAGCTCTGCGCACGCAACGCCGGATTCAAACGCGCTGTCGAAACCAAGGTGGACCAAATTCTCCGGAACCCTCTCCATTACAAGCCCCTGCATGCCCCCCTTCAAGGAGTGCGCCGAGTGCACGTCGCAGGATCGTATGTTCTGCTCTTCGAACCTTTGCTCAAACAACAGGTAGTGCGTTTGCTAAGATTGGCCCACCACGACGAAGCCTACGGACTTTAGAGACGATGCTTCCCCGAGCGAAGATCGAACTCGCGGAGGGCGCCGAGGGCCCCGGAAGGATTCCGTTCGGCGACGCCCAGGGGAGGGTTCATGTGCCGGGGCCAGGATTCGAACCTGGGAACTCCTGCGAGAGCAGATCTTGAGTCTGCCGCCTTTGGCCGCTCGGCCACCCCGGCGCGTCGTCGGCGAGGTGTCAATGGGGGTTATTCCTCTTCCGATTCCTCGTCGGCGAGCTCCGACTCTTCCTCGGGGAGGACGAACGAGAGCGCCCCCTCCTCCCGCTCGATGCCTTCCGACCCCCGGCCGGGCGCCGGGACCGTCGACAATCGAGCCGGGGCGAGCGGGGCGCGCCGGGCCCGCCCGCACTTGAGGCACGTCCGGACCCGCCGTCCGGACCGCAGGCGGGTCCGGACCGTGCGGCCCTCGACCCAGAACGCCGAGCAGCCTCGGCAGTACAGCTCGCCGTACGTTCGCGGAAGACGGACGTTGTAGCGGGTGCTCACGCGGCGCGCGAGGAGCACGTAGCGGTCGGCGAGCGCCAAGTCCCCGCCCGCGGCCTCCCGCTCGGCGAGCGCGAAGAGGTCCGAGACACGGGTCCGGGCGATCCGGACCATCGCGCCGGTGCGTCGTCCCCGGCGGCCGCGCGTCGTCACGGTTGCGGCTGCTGGCAGACCGGGCAGTAGGCCGCCGCACGGGCGATGATCGTCCGGCAGTGGACGCAGTACTTGCCGCTCGGCGGCGGCGGGATCGGTCCCGTGGCGCCCGGCGGGATCGCGACGAGGTACGCTGGGGTCGCGATCGGGACGAACGCGCTCGCGCTCGTCGGCGCGGGGGGCGGAGGAGGCGGCGCCGCCCCCGGCATCGAAGGAGGCGGGGCCGGGAGGGCAGGCGCCGGAGCCGCGCCGGGGGCGTCGACCTGGGGAAGCGTGTAGCCGCACTTCGCGCAGAAGAGCGCCCCTTCCGGAGCGAGCTCGCCGCAGTGGAGACAGACGGGCACGTGGGGGCGAAGGTTAATGCCGTATATCATCGTCAGGTACCATGGTGGCACGTCGGTCGGTCGCACTCGTCACTCGGGACCCGTCGCTCTATCACGAGCTGGCGGGACTTCTCCGAGACCGACGCTGGCCCACGGTGAGCCTTTTTCCCGGGGACCGGATCCCCGAGAGCGTCGCCATCGTGCTCACGTCACCGGCGGAAGCTCCCTCGATCGCCCATTCGAACGTCATCGCCGTCTCGGAAGGGATCGATCGACGGGCGCTCGGCGCCGCGGTGGAGCACGCCCTCGGACCGAGCTCGGCGGAGGAGGAGATCGTCGTCGGGATCGATCCCGGTCCCCGGCCGGGCTACGCGATCCTCGCCGGCGCCTCCGTGATCGGTCAGGGGAACCTCGACTCGCCCGAGGCTGCGGGCGTCTTCGCGAAGCACTTGCGCCACCGGTTCGAGACCCGTCGCGTCGTCTTCCGCGTCGGGACAGGAGACCCCCCGGCTCGGAATCGAATCGTCAACGCGCTCCTCGCTCACCAGCGAACGGTCGAACTCGTCGACGAGCAGGGCACGACGCCCCGGGGGCGACGCCGCCCGCGCGACGCCGCGGCCGCCCGCGAGATCGCCCGCGGCCGCGGGCTCGTCGTCCGGGAGCCGATCCCGGAGTCGTACACCCCGGGGGAGATCGCCAACCTCCAGCGACTGAGCCGCGAGGGCAGCGACGGCCGGGTGACGATCTCGCGCACCTCGGCGCACCGGGTCCTGCGCGGGGAGATCACCCTCGCGGAAGCCGTCATCGAGACGATCGAGCGCAACCCCGCGTACCGCGGCCCGCGTCCGCCCGGCCCGCCGCGCGAATCCCTTTAACCCCGAGAACGGTCGCGCGCCCCGTGCCGCTCCCGCCGGGGGTCGAGGACCGGGTGCGGCGGATCGCGCTCGAGAACGCGGTCGCGCATGCGGGCGTCGCCGAGGTCGCCCCGGTCGTCAGCCGGATCCTGGCGAGCGAGCCGACCCTGCGGCGGCGGGCGGAGGAGGTCCGGTCGTTCGCGTCGCAGGTCGTCGCGGAGCTCGCCGGCCGCCCGGTGCCCGAGCTCGAGGAGGAGCTCGTCCGCCGCGGAGGTCCCGAGGCCGGGGCGCCCCGCCCGGCCCGCGACGAAGGGGGAACGTTCCCCGAGCTCCCCGGGGCCGTGCCGGGCAAGGTGCGCCTGCGGATGGCGCCGTTCCCGAGCGGGGGCCTCCACATCGGGAGCGCCCGGATGCTCTTCGTGAACCAGTACTACCACGAGCGGTACGGCGGCGAGCTCCTCCTCGTCTTCGACGACACGATCGGCTCGGAGGAGAAGCGGGTCGAGCCGGAGTTCTTCGACCTCATCCTCGGCGATCTCGAGCTCGCCGGGGTGCGGCCGGATCGCGTCCTCTACAAGTCCGACCGGATCCCGTCGCACTACCCGTGGGCCCGGCGCGTCATCGAAAAGGGCGGGGCGTACGTCTGCCGCTGCCCGCCCGAGCTCCTGCGGGAGAATCGTCGGCTCGGGCGGGCGTGTCCCGAGCGTGCCCAGACCGTCGCGGAGACGCTCACGGAATGGGAGAAGATGCTCGGGAACGGCTACGGTCCCGGCGAGGCGGTGCTGCGCCTGCGCACCGATCTCGCGGACCCGGACCCCGCGTTCCGCGACCGGGTGCTCTTCCGGATCAGCGACCAGGTGCATCCGCGCGTCGGGCAGCGGATCCGCGTCTGGCCGCTCCTCGAGTTCTCGTGGGTCGTGGACGACGTCGAGCTCGGCGTGACGCACGTCGTGCGGGGCAAGGACCTCGTCATGGAGGACCGCGTCGAACGGTACGTCTGGGACCTCCTCGGGGTCACCGGCCCGCCGTTCCTCCACTGGGGGATCCTGCGCGTCCGCGAAGCCAAGGTCTCGAAGAGTAAGTCCTACGCCGAGGTCAAGTCCGGCGAGTACGACGGGTGGGCCGACCCGCGGACCTGGTCGCTGCGGTCCCTCGATCGACGGGGGATCTCGATGGACGCCCTCCGGGCGTTCACGCTCTCCTTCGGCCTCTCCCTCGCCGACATCGAGGTGCCCGCGGAGACGCTCTACGCGGAGAACCGCCAGCGGATCGATGCGACGACCGTCCGCCGTTCGTTCGTGGCCGATCCCGTCCGGGTCGGGGTCGACGGCTACCCGTTCGAGCTCGCTTCGGTCGAGCTCGCGAACCATCCGGACCGGCCGGAGCTCGGACGGCGCACGGTCCGCGCCGGGCCCGACTTCTACCTCGCCGCGAAGGACCTCGCAGCCCACCCGGGCGAGGAGGTCCGCCTGAAGGACCTCGTCAACGTGCGCCTGCCGGCCGAGGTCCCGGGAGCCGGCGGATCGATCCGCGCGACGTTCACGAGCCGCCCCAACCAGCGTCTCCCTCGGCTCCAGTGGGTGTCGGCGGCCGACGCGCTCCCGGTCGAGGTACTCTCGCCCGAGGGGGGCCGGTCGGGCGGGATCGGCGAGGCGGCGCTCGCGGCGGCGCAGCCGCGCGACATCCTCCAGTTCGAGCGCGTTGGGTTCGTCCGGGTCGACGGGGACTGGGCGCCCGGCTCGACCCCGCTGCGGGTCGTCTACGGACACCCCTAGTCCCGAGCAAGCGAGACTTTACCCGCCCGAGCGTCGCTAGAACCGCACGGCGATGAAGTTCCTCCACACGTCGATCACGGTGCGGCACATGGACGAGAGCCTCGCGTTCTACACCGACGTGCTCGGGCTCGAGTTCGAGCGCCGTCGGACGATCCCCGAGAACCACGCGGAGATCGCGTTCGTCCGCGACCCCGCGAGCGGGGCGCGGATCGAGCTCACGCACTGGGACGGGAAGGACGACTTCCCGGCCGGCGAGCAGCTCGACCACCTGGCGTTCGAGGTCGCGGAGCTCGATCGGGTCCTGCTCAAGCTCCGGGAGAAGAACGTGCGGGTCGCGAAGGAGCCGTTCCGGCTCGGCGGCGGCTCGTCGCGCATCGCGTTCATCCTCGATCCGAACGACGTCTGGATCGAGCTCATCGAGCGGGCGCCGTCCGCCCCCGGGTAGGCCCGGGACCGTGGACGCACCGGCGCGGGGGCCCGTCGGGCGGGAACACTCCCGACCGCTCCTCGCGGTCTTCGGCGCGACGTTCTTCGTGCGCTTCGCCTTCGGGATCTCAATCGCGGTCTTCGCGAGCTACATCCTGCTGCGCTCGACGAACCTCGGCCAGGCCGACGTCGGCGAGGCGGGCGTCGTGAGCGCCCTCGCGTCGGTCGGGGAGTTCTCGACCGTGCTGCTCTCGGGCGCGGCCGCCGACCGGTACGGACGGTTCCCGGTCCTCTTCCTCGGAATGGGCGGCGCGGCGCTCCTCCTGGTCGCGGTCGCGACCACGCGCTCGCCCATCGCGCTCGGCGCGCTCAACTTCCTGTTCGGCATCGCGAGCGGCGCCATCCTCGCGCCGAGCCTCGCGATCGTCGCCGGCCACTCGCGCTCCGACGAGGTCGGCTTCGAGATGGGCCGATTCGACGCGATGAACCTCTTCGGCTGGATCGCGGGGTTCGCGCTCGGCTTCGGCCTGCTCGGGATCGTCGCGAACCGTTCGCTCGCGTTCGCCTTCCTTCTCGGCGCCGCGTCGCTCGCGGCGGGGCTCCTCCTCGCCTACGGGCTCACCCGGGGGCTGCCGGTGGCGCCGGGGACCCCGGGGCTCCCGGTCCGGACCGTGGTCCGCTCGGCGTTCCGTCGGAGCGTGCTCCTCGTTACGCTGCCCTGGCTCGTGATCTACATGCTGATCGGGACGGCGCTCGTCTTCCTCGCCACGTCGGCCGCGGGGCTCGGGATCTCCGACGTCTACCTCGCGATCGTGATCGCGGGCGCCGGCTCGCTCCTCGTGGTGACGCAGCCGCTCTTCGGCCGGCTCGCCGACCGGGCGGGGCGGATGCGGATGATGACGATCGGGGCCGGCGGGTTCGTCGCGGTCATGCTCTTCGCGAGCCTGCTCGTCGCCTACGGGGCCGAGCTCCCGCTGATCGTCGGCATCGGGATCAGCGTCATCGCGGCCCTCTCCTACGGGCCGGCGGCGCTGGCCGCGCTCGCGGACCTGACGAGCGAGTACGGCCGGGCGACGACGATGGCGATCTACTCCCTTACGATCTCCCTCGGGATGATCCTTGGCCTCTTCGCGTCGTCCGGGCTCTACGATCTCCTGGGGAAGCCCGGCCTCTACCTCTTCTTCGGGGCGGTCGCGGTGGCGCTCGTCGTCCTCACGGTCGCGCGCTACCGCGAGCTCGTCGCGGGGGCGCTGCCGCCCGTCACGACTCCGGTTCGATGACGATGTGCCGCAGCACCGGATAGCTGCCGCGGAGCGAGGACGTGATCTCGTCGATCGCGGTCTCGATCTGATCGGTCGTCAGGTCGTCGCGGAAGTTGATCCTGAGCGCGAGGAGCGCGTCGTCCGGTCCGAGGAGCATCGACTGCAGGCTCCGGACGCGGCCGACCCGCGCATCGCGTTCGATGACGCCGAGGAGCGACCGGGCGACCTGCGGGTCGAGCGCCCGACCGATGAGGTACTCCCGGCTCTCCGCGGTCAAGAGGAAGCCGGTCGCGACCAGGAGCAGTCCCTGGATCGCCGCCGTCAGCCCGTCGACCCAGTAGTACCCCGTCTGATAGACGGTGACGAGGCCGCTGAAGGCGACGATGCAGCCCGCGATGGTGACGAGGTCCTGGTAGAAGATCGACTTCAGCCCCTGGTTCGCGCTCTCGAGGAGGGCCTGGAGGGACTCCCGCGAGACGCGGAGCTCGCGCAGCGTGATCCAGATTCCCCCGAGGCTGACGCCGAGCGAGGCGGCGATGACGGCGAGGCCGTAGAGCTCGTGGTGGATCGGCGCGGGCGAGATCGCCTGCTCGAAGCCGGTCACGAGCGCGATGATCCCGGCGACCGTGAAGGTGACGAGGATCGAGACGAACGCCCAGAAGAACCGCTCCTTCCCGCGGCCGAACGGGTAGGTGTAGTCGGCCGGCTTCCGCGAGACGTGGAGCCCCCAGAGCAAGAGACCGCTGCCGATCAGGTCGGTGACGGTGTAGATCGCCTGGGCGAAGACCGTGCGGCTGCCCGAGAAGATCGCGACCGCGAGGTTCGCCGCGAACAGCCCGGCGTTGAGGGCGAGCGTCGCGACGATGATGACCTGCGCCCGCATCGAGGCCAGCTCCCCGACCGGGAGGGCACGGTCGCTACGGGGTCCGGAGGATAAAGACGCGTGCCGGGGCCGCGTCAAGCCTTAAATCGCAGGCCCGGGTGCGCGGCCGAGGTGCGTTCGCGTGGCGCATTACCCTCGACCCGCGCTCGACCGGATCGGCCTGTCGCCGGGGAAGAAGACGCGGCTCAAGCGGCTGCTCTACGAGCACGGACCGGGGGGCGGCACGATGCTCGCGCTCCCGATCGACCAGGGCCTCGAGCACGGTCCGATCGACTTCTTCGCCAACCCCGCGTCGCTCGATCCGCTCTACCAGTACGAGCTCGCCCGGGACGGGAACTTCAGCGCGATCGCGCTGCACATCGGCCTCGCGGAGAAGTACTATCACGAGTTCGCGGGCGACGTCCCCCTCATCCTGAAGATCAACGGCAAGACCGGGATCCCCCCCGACGGCGCCGCGTTCAGCGGGCTCACCGGGAGCGTCGAGGACGCGGTCCGGCTCGGGGCCGATGCGGTGGGCTACACGCTCTACGTCGGCTCGCCGTCGCAGGACCGCGACTTCGCGCAACTGACCCAGGTGCGCGCGGAGGCGGACCGGCTCGGCATGCCGTTGATCGTCTGGTCGTACCCGCGCGGCGACTACGTCGCGAAGAAGGGCGGCCGGGAAAGCCTGTACGCCGTCGACTACGCGGCTCGCGTCGCGCTCGAGCTCGGCGCGGACGTCGTCAAGATCAACTATCCGGTCGCATCGGAGAAGGATGCCGACAGTCCCGCGCCGTACCCGACGCTTCACCTGTCGCCGGAGGCGGCGTTCCACAAGGTCGTGCAGAGCGCCGGCCGCGCGTTCGTGCTTGTCTCGGGTGGAGAGAAGGTCGACGATACGGACCTCCTCACGAAGGTTCGCTCGTCGATGGAGGCCGGTGCGACCGGCATCATCTTCGGCCGCAACCTCTGGCAACGCCCGAGGGACGAGGCGCTCGCGATCACGCGTGAGATCCATGGGATCTTCCGGGAGTACGCCCAACCCCCGACCTAGCGCCCCCCTCCGCCGCTGGATCCGCGTCATCGGCGACGACCACCCGCGCGCGTGCACGGGTCGACGCCTGTTGAGCCTCGGGTTGGTCCGAGCCTACTCCGGGGACGCGCGCGCCGGCGCCCCGGTCGTCCTCGACCCGTACGCGGATCGTCCGCTCTCGGGTGCCGACCGGCCGCGGCGGAGCGCGTCGGCGTGCTCGTCATCGACTGCTCGTGGAACCGCCTCTCCGCCCGCGCGGCGTTGCCGATCCGCGACGGCGGGGCCCTCGCCCGTCGGCGCCTGCCGTTCCTGATCGCGACCAATCCCCAGCACTACGGCCGCTTCGGCGAGCTCAACACGGCGGAGGCGCTCGGGGCGGCGATCTATCTGCTCGGTCGGCCGACCGAGGCGGCCGAGCTGCTCCACGGGTTCGCGGGAGGACCGGCGTTCTTCGAGGTCAATCGGACCCGGCTCGACGCCTTCCGCTCGGCCGGCACGGCGGAGGCCGCCCGCGAGCTCGAGCGGGCCCTCTACGCCGAGCCCGCCCCCACGCCGGCGCCACGACGACCGGCGGCGCGCTAGCTACGGCGGCGGATAGGACCGACCCTCGGTCGGCAGGTGGCGGATCGTGAGCTGCGCCACCGAACGCAGGCTCCCCTCGAGCGGCACGACCGCCACGATCACGCCGCCGAACCGCTCGTAGATCCGGGTCGTCTGCAGGGTAAGGCACCGGCCCGCGTAGAGCGGCCGTCCGGTGAGGTCCGGGTCGTGGCCCCGCAACATGATCGAGAGACCGCTCGCGTCGAGGAATCGGTCGAGGTCGGCTCCGCTCCACGGGGGCGCGGCCCCGCGCCGGGACCGGGCGGCGTCGCACTCGGCCCACACGACCTCGCAGAGCCCCTCGAGGTCGAGCTTCGCGAACGTCGACGGCCACGGCTCGAGCAGATGGCGCGGAAAGCCCGCGTGCGCGAAGTACACTCCGCTCGGCGTCGCCGCCGCGATCGGTCCGCGCTCGAGGAGGCCCATCAGGCGGTCGTACCGTTCGGACTCCGGTCCCCAGAGCTCGTCGACCTCCTCGGGGAGGTGGTGCGGGGACGCCGGAACGCGGCGGGTCGTCTCGTGGTTCCCTTGCAGGAGGATGACCCGATCGGGGTACTTCGCGGCCAGGCTGAGAAGATAGAACGCGTTCGCGACGGAGCCTTCGCCGCTGTCGTCCGGTGCGCGATCGACGTAGTCGCCGAGACCGATCAACCGGCGCGACGAACCCGGACCATCGAAGAGCTCGGCCGTCGCGACGCTCGAGCGCCAGTCGCCGTGCGTGTCGCCGAAGACGACCGCCTCCCGCGCCGCGCCGGCGGGGATCGAGAGGAACGGGGGATAGAGCGGTACGGTCCGCTCGAGCTGCGTGAGAAGCTCGTCCGCCTGCTCCGGGCTCGCGGCCAGCACCGACTCGGGGGGGAAGGGGAGTTCGCTCAACGCGCGGCGACCTCCTCAATCGGGCGGGCGGAGTGCGGGGGGCCGGACGTCCCGGCGGCCGGCCCGACGCGCCGGCGCGCCTTTTGAACCGGCGCATGCCCTAGGCAACAGGGTCCTAAGCCCTGCCTCGGTGACCCGACCCCGGATCCGGGGTCGCTTGGCCGAGCTGGAGCACCCCCGCACAGGAAGTTCGCGTCGGAACGCCGAGTAGCCCCGGCAGGAGTTCCGGCCGGCAGGGCGACGCGCCCCCGCGGCGTTCGAACCTGCGTCGCGAGATCCAGAGTCTCGCATGATTGGCCACTACACCACGGGGCTACATCCGCGCCAGCGTCGCGGTACGGATAAAAGTTGCCGAAATTCGACGTCCGCGCGCCCCGCCGACTCCGTTCGACCACTCGACCCATATATCCAAGCGGGGTCCGCGAGAGATTCCGGCCCCAGGGGGCAGACCGACGACCGACTCGGATCCGGCGGAAGCGGCGAGCCGCGGGCGCACCGGGCCGGCGCCCGCGACGACGGTCGGACGTCCGGCCGCGTCGAAGCCCGTGCGGACCACGGTCCTTCCCTCGGCGCGGCGCGCGCTCGCGATCTACGCGGCGATCCCGACGCTCGCGTTCGTCTTCCTCGCCGTGAGCTCGGGCTCGTCGCTCTCGAACTTCGCGTCGTACCTCCCCCGCGCGACGGTCGACATGTCCTACTCGTTCACGCGCATGCTCGCGGCCTACGCGCTGTCGCTCGGCTTCTCCCTCGCGTACGGGTACTACGCGGCGACGCACCGAGGCGGGGAACGCATCATGATCCCCGTCCTCGACATCCTCCAATCCGTTCCGATCCTCGGCTTCTTTCCGTTCGCAGTCGTGATCCTCGCGGCGGCCACGCCGGGCAGCTTCATCGGTCCGAACTTCGCGTCCGTCTTCCTGATCTTCACCTCGATGGCCTGGAACATGGTCTTCGGCGTCTACGAGTCGCTGAAGACCCTCCCCGGCGATCTCAAGGAGGCCGCCGACACGTTCGGCCTGCGGGGCTGGCTGCTCTTCCGCCGCGTCCTCTATCCCGCGTGCGTCAACCGGCTCGTCTACAACACCGTCCTCTCCTGGACGGCCGGATGGTTCTTCCTCGTCGAGGCGGAGATCTTCACGACCAACACCAAGAACGCGCTGCAGGGGATCGGGAGCTACCTCTCGTTCGCCGCGAGCGCTTCGAACGCCGCCGAGTTCCTCGCCGGGATCGTCGTCCTCGTGATCGTGATCGCGCTGCTCGACTTCGTCGTCTGGCGTCCGCTCGGCCGCTGGGCGGAGCGGTTCCGGTACGACGTCTCGCCGTCCGGCGAGACCGAGATCGTCGCGCCCGAGCGGGACTCCGCCGGCCGGTTCCATCGCGCCCGGGTCTACGTGACGGAGCGCGTCCGGACCGGGGTCACGCGGGTGACGACCCCGCTCGTCCAGCTCGCGGCGATCACCGTGCGCCCGGTCCGGCCCTCGAGCGCCCGGCGCCGCTCGGTCTACTACTACCTCGCGCTCGGGACTATCCTGGTCATCGTCTGGCTGCTCTTGATCGCCCTCGTCGTCGCGCTCCTCAGCGTCTACACGCATCCGATCGAGCCGTCGGTGCGCGCGCTGATCGCCCAGGTGCCGGCCGCCGTCGGCGCGTCGACGCTACGCATCGTCGCGTCGTACGCGATCTGCCTGTGCATCTCGCTGCCGCTCGCGATCCACATCTCCCGCAGTTCGCGCGCGAGCAAGGTCGGGCTCCCGATCATCGAGGTGATCGCGTCGTTCCCCGCGACCGCGCTCTTTCCCGTGATCATCTTCCAGCTGATCCCGTTCATCAGCGCGGAGGGCGCGTCGATCCTGATGCTGATGACCGGGATGATGTGGTATCTCTTCTTCAACATTCTCTCGGGCGTGCGCTCCCTGCCGCCGGACCTCGTGGAGGCGTCGCGCTCGTACGGCGTGCGCGGCTGGAAGTTCTTCCGGCGCGTCCTCCTCCCGGGGATCTTCCCGGCGCTCATCACCGGCTCGATCACCGCGTTCGGTGGGGGGTGGAACACGCTGATCGTCGCGGAGTACCTCAGCGTCGGTCCGACGAAGCAGCTGAGCCTGCTCGGCCTCGGTCAGCTCATCGACATCGGCAACTCGCTGGGCTCGTCGGGCTACGCGCTGATGGCGACGGCGCTCCTCGCGATGGTCGGAACCGTCATCGCCATCAACGAGCTCATATGGAAGCCGCTCTACCGCCGGGCGGCGACGCGATACCGGTACGATTGAGCGCCGGGGCGCGTCGGACGCCTCGGGGGGATGAGGGTGGCGCTGATCCGGGTCGAGCATCTCGACAAGAGCTTCCCGTCGCGCCACGGCACCATCTCGATCATGCAGGACATCTCGTTCGAGGTCAAGGACTCCGACTTCGTCGCGATCGTCGGGCCGTCCGGGTGCGGGAAGTCGACCTTGCTGCGGCTCATCCAGGGCCTCGACCGGCCCACCGCCGGGCGGATCCTGTTCCGGGGCCAGCCGGTCGACGGCGTCGCCCGGCAGATGGCGATGGTCTTCCAGAGCTTCGCGCTCTACCCGTGGCTCACGGTCTCGCAGAACGTCGCCTTCGGCCTCGAAGCGCTCGGCTGGTCGCCCGAGCGGATCGCCCCGCAGGTCGAGAAGTACATCGACGTCACCGGGCTCGACGGCTTCCAGGAGGCGTTCCCACGCGAGCTCTCGGGCGGGATGCGTCAGCGCGTCGGCCTCGCGCGGGCGCTCGCGGTGGAGCCATCGGTCCTCCTGATGGATGAGCCGTTCAGCGCGCTCGACGCGCTGACGGCCGAGAGCCTGCGCGATGAGATCCTGCAACTGTGGCAGGACCCGGCCCTGCCGCCGGACGCCGTGATCCTCGTGACGCACAACATCGAGGAGGCGATCGAGCTCGCGGACCGGGTCCTCGTGCTGTCGCGCCGGCCCGGGCACATCCTCGCGGAGATCCCGATCGAGCTCCCGCGCCCGCGGGACCGCAAGTCGAGCGCGTTCTACGACATGACCGACCGCGTCTACTCCTTGATCACCGAGGGCCGGCCGACGACCGGCGCCGAGCCGGCCGGCGAGGGCGCGGAACGCGCCGGCCAAATGTTATAGTACAGCATGGGGTAGGTCTAGGGTAGAGAATTCCCGTGCCGACCGCGTACCCAAAGGCGAGCCCGACCGAGATGATCGGGCTCCTCGTGCTCCTGAACTCCCACAAAGGTTCCGAGGACGTCGCGCTGCTCGCCGACGACCTCGATCTCGAGATCGACGAGATCTTCCCCGCGCTCGAGTTCGCCGAGGTGCTGAAGCTCGTCACCGTCCACGATGGCCGCGCGACGTTCACCGACCTCGGCAAGCGGTTCGTCGCCGCGTCGATCCGGGACCGCAAGGAGGTCGTCCGCGACCAGCTGCTGCGCACGACACTGTTCAAGACGCTGATGCGCGCCCTCGACGGCGCGCCGGACCACACGCTCTCGGACGAGCAGCTCCACCAGATCGTCTCGCTCACGACGGCGCCCGCCGACGCCCTCGTGCAGAATATCGTGAACTGGGGCCGCTACGCGGAGCTGTTCCGCTACGACGCGGCGGACCAGCGCCTGATCGCGCGGCCGCGTCCGTCGAGCCGCGCGTCGTCGACGAACCGTCCCCCTCCGACCGGGGGCCTGTCCGGCGGCGGCTCCGGCGGCAGCGGTCGAGCGACGTCGAGCACCCCCCGATCGACGATCTCGCAAACGGCGACCGCCAGCGAGCGGCTCGCCGCGGCCTAGACCGGCCCCGGACACGACACCCGACGGATTCTCTCCTCGAAGCGCTTAAGGCCGAAGCTTCCTCCCCACCGCGCGAGGGCACGTAGATCAGCGGAAGATCGCTGCTTTCGCAAAGCAGAGGTCGGGGGTTCAAATCCCCCCGTGTCCACTTCCCCGGGGGGTTCGAATCCATTACTTGGTGCTCTCGCTCTGGTCGAGGCGGGGGCCGAAATCACTCTCGTGGTCGTCTCGGAATCTAACCATGGCTCGGCCAAGTTTCGCGTCCGATACCGAGTCCGTCGCGAGTCAGGCGCCGGGCCCCTTAGCCCTCAACGCCGACTATCCGAAGACGAGGAAAATGATCTGGATTCTGGTTGGGGCGTTGGATCTTGCGATTGTCGGCGCCGGATTAGCGGTCGCAGCGCGACCAGGGCTGTTCGCGATCCTTCCGTTCACCGTCTTGCTCGCTGTGGTAGGTTGGGTGTTCTGTCTAGAGATCTATCCGGCTGTTGACCTCATTCCCCATCACGTAGGATCGGACCCGGGCGGCCTCATTCTGGCCCGTCGATATCTATTCCGAGACCACTATCTGCGGATTTCTTGGGCCAATGTCTCGGTTCTATCCGGGCCTTCGACTACCGAGGCATCCGAAGTATCTCAACGGTACGTTTTGGTCTATCATCCTCCGAAGCATCCGTCTTGGTCGAGATCGTTCGTTATCTCAGGCGAAGCGGTCGCGGTGGTCAGGCAGTCGATTCCGCATTAGTACGGCGAATTTCTCCGCGCCCACCAACTTAAATGGCCGCTTACGCCCGAGAGGCCTGGCGAGTGACAGACCCGAAGCGGATTGACCTCACCCTCCGGAAGCTCGGCGAGCTTTGGGCCCTGCAGCCCGACTTCCGGTTCGGCCTGCTTGTCCGAAGCCTCCCTCCGAAGGGAGAGGGGATTGATTTCTCCAACGCCGGGATGACCCGCCTCGCCGTTTTCGAGGACGAGCGGTGGGAGAAGTGGATCGACGGTGCTCTCGCAAAGGCGAAGTCGAAGAAGGTCGAGCCGGGATGAGCGATCCTACGTCGTTCACCGAGGTCGTCGTTCGCGAGGGCGGATCGTACTGGGCGTATTGCCGGGAGTTCCCCGGATGTATCGCCGTGGGGAAGACCCGGGCCGAGTTGAACCGGAACTTCACCGAAGTGTTCGAAGGCTATCTCGAAGCGCCGACGATCTGGGCCGGGAGCAAATCGGTCTGATAACCTCGCAAAACCAGGAAGGGCGTCGGCTCTGCGTCCACTCCCCCGGGGGATGCGGACGCCCCCGTGTCCACTCGACGGACCGGCGCCTGGGGCAAGACGAGCCCGAGCGGTCCGACTTTCCGACGTGGGACTCCGCCGGCTCCGGGGTGTAGGGCTTAATCTAACGGGAGCAGGTTTCGGGTCGTGGCGTCGGTCCGTCGTCTCTCCGCCATCATGTTCACCGACATCGTCGGCTTCACGGCGCTCGGTCAGCGCGACGAAGCGCTCTCGCTCGAGTTGCTTGGAGAACAGCGCGCGATGCTTCGACCGATTTTCGAGCGCCACGGGGGGAGGGAAGTCAAGACGATGGGAGACGGCTTCCTGGTGGAGTTCCCGAACGCGCTCGAGGCCGTGCGGTGCGCCTACGAGATTCAGCGGACGAGCCGCGAGGCGAACTTCTCTCGGCCGTCCGAGCGGCAGGTGCTCCTCCGGGTCGGGGTGCACCTCGGAGACGTGGTGGGAACCCCGGACGACATCTCGGGCGACGCGGTGAATGTGGCCTCACGGATCGAGCCGCTCGCAGAAGCCGGCGGGGTCTGTATCTCTCGGCAGGTCTACGACCAGGTCCAGAACAAATTCGAACTGCCCATGACGAGCCTCGGTCCGAAGCCACTCAAGAACGTGAGCACGCCCCCGGAATTGTTCAAGGTGGTCATGCCGTGGACGGAAAGGGGTGGCGCGGTACCGTACGCCGTCGATCAGAATCGAATCGCGATTCTTCCCCTCGCCAACTTCAGCCCCGCCGCCAGCGACGAGTACTTCGCCGACGGGATGACGGACGAGATCATTTCGGCGGTGTCCGGGATCGGCGGTCTGAGCGTGATCTCGCGGACCTCCGCGATGAGGTACAAGCAGTCTTCGAAGAGCCTGCCCGAGATCGGACGCGAACTGAAGGCCGGAAAACTCCTCGAAGGTAGCGTTCGGAAGTCCGGTAACCGCGTGCGAATCACTGTTCAACTCATCGACGCCGAGCGAGATAGCCATCTCTGGTCACAGAGCTACGATGGGAGCCTGGACGACGTCTTCGAGACCCAGTCCGACATCGCGCGCAAGATTGCGGAAGCGTTGAAGCTCCCCTCCCCTCGAGTCGGGGGCCGGGCGGAAAGTCCCGAAGTTCACGCCCTCTGCCTTCGAGCTCTCGCCTTGTGGGCGAAGATCGGCCGGGAAGCCACCGAACAGGCCAAGGTCCTCTACGAGGACGCGATGAAGCTCGATCCGGAGTCGGCGCGGGCGACTGCCGGGCTGGCCGATTGTTACCGCGATCTGGCAGCGGCAGGATACCTCGACCCGGACGAGGGGTACGGACGGGCCGAGTCGCTCGCTCGGCGGGCCATCGAACTCGACGGTACATTGCCCGAGGCTCATGTCGCCATGGCGAACGTGATGATGCGGGACAACTACCCGGGCGCTGAAGTCGAACTCAAGAAGGCGCTCGCGCTGAACCCGAGTCACGCCGACGCCCATGAACGGTACGGGTATGTCTTGCGGGGACTGGGTCGGCTGGACGAAGCCCTCGACGAGGCGAAGAGGGCCTACGAGTTGGACCCGCTTCCATCGTCTCGAACGT
Organism: Thermoplasmata archaeon; assembly: GCA_030039865.1. GTDB lineage: Archaea > Thermoplasmatota > Thermoplasmata > Lutacidiplasmatales > UBA184 > Lutacidiplasma. Next base: position 14,464 of record JASHUS010000205.1, on the reverse strand, counting down.
GGTTTCTCCTGATCTCGTACTACTTCGCGGACCGCTACGACGAATGTCTCGCGGCCACGACTCGGTTGATCGAAATGGAGCCCGCCCTCTCCTGGGCCTACTTCGCCCGCGCCGTGCTAAACGCCACGAAGGGACGGCGAGAGGATGCCTACCGGGATCTGCGAACCATCCGAAGACTAGAGCCGGACGAGATGAGGTACAAGAGCGTCCAGGCCCGGATCGAAGCGCACCTCGGGAACAAGGAGGAAGCTTCGCGACTGATCGATGAGACTCTGGCCCTCGCCGCCGCCCGTGACTCGCCGGCGACGCTGGGTGAGATTGGCCAAGTATCGTATGCGATGGCGCTCATCGGTGATCGGGAGCGTTTCTTTCCTTTCGTGGAAGACATGATTGAGCGCAAGGTCGCGGGGGCCGGCGAACTTCGAGACCCCTCGTACCGAAACATGGCGGCGGATCCTCGATTCGCGGACCTGCTTCATAAGGTCCGCAAATCCTACGGCATATCCAACTAGAGTATTCCGTTCCCATTCGGAATCGGCCCGGCTGCCCCCAGAGGAATTTCGTCCCCGCGGGGCGGGGACGCCGGGGGATCTGACGCGATCGTTACGCGGGCCAGTCGACTGACCCGGGAGTGGATTCATACCCGCCGACATGATCGGGGATGTTGAGTGGCACGACGCCGATGCGCTCGCAAAGTATCGCGGCTCGATCCCCCGGCTCGAGTACGTTCGGCTCGATCCCCGGTTCCAGGAGATCCAGCGGAAGGCGGGGCTTTGAGTGACGAGGCTCTCGCGGGATATCGCGCCGCGTCCGGGGGGACCCCATACCGACCGCGACTGAGAGACGACAGGCACCATCGCCGGCCCCGGCCGTCGACCCGCCCGTGACCAGCTTACCCGCGTTTCGGTGAGAGTTTATAGGCTAACCGTCAGATACCTGATTTCGAAATGATAGCGCTCGCATCGGCGGATCTCGAGCTGAGGGGGAGAGGAGCGAATTCGGAACTGTGCGTCCGACGGCCGACGGGGGGCCGTGTATGATCCGTATCGGGATCATCATCGGCAGCACGCGCCCAGGCCGCGTGGGTGCCTCGGTGGCCAATTGGGTCTACGATCTCGCGCGGAAGCGCACCGACGCGGAGTTCGAGCTCGTTGACCTGCTCGACTACCGGCTGCCGCACCTCGACGAGCCGGCGCTCCCGTCGATGGGGAAGTACTCGCAGGACCACACCAAGGCCTGGGCGCAGAAGATCGCGTCGCTCGACGCCTTCGTCTTCGTGACGCCCGAGTACAACCACGGTACGTCGGGGGCGCTCAAGAACGCGATCGACTTCCTCTACGCGGAGTGGAACAACAAGGTCGCCGGCTTCGTAAGCTACGGGAGCGCGGGCGGCGTCCGGGCGGTCGAGAACCTCCGGCTCGTCATGGCCGAGCTGATGGTCGCGACCGTCCGGGCCCAGGTATCGTTCTCGCTCTTCACCGACTTCGAGAACTTCCGCACGTTCCGGCCGGACCCGTTGAAGGAAAGGTCACTGACGGCGGTGCTCGACCAGGTCATCTCGTGGGGGACCGCGCTTCGTACGGTGCGCGTGCCCCTCGCCGCGGCGCCGGCGTAAGGTCGGCGTCCGATCGATACCGCGCCCGCCGCCGCCCACTCGCCTACGCGCCCGCGATCGTCACTTCGACGATACGGACCGGCGACGTGGGGCGGTCGCTCTTGTCGCGAGGGACCGCGGCGATCTTCTCCACGACGTCCTGGCCGGAACGCACCTTGCCGAAAACCGCGTGCTTCCCGTCGAGCCACGTCGTGGCAGCGAGGGTGATGAAGAACTGGCTGCCCCCGGTGTTGGGCCCCCGGTTCGCCATCGAGAGCACGCCGGGTCCGTCGTGGCGGAGCGTCGGGTGGAACTCGTCCTTGATCTCGTAGCCGGGGTCTCCCGTCCCGTCGCCCTTCGGGTCCCCGCCCTGGATCATGAACCCCGGGATCACGCGATGGAAGGTGAGCCCGTTGTAGAACCCCTTCCGGGTCAGGGTCACGAAGTTCTCGACCGTCTTCGGGGCTCGGTCGCGGAAGAGCTCGATCTTCATGTCGCCGAGCGTCGTGCGGATCGTCGCGGTGGGGTTCGCCATGCGCGCCCCCAACCCGGCGGTCCTAAAAGGCCCGGCGGCGCCGCGAGCGCCGACCGTTTTATGAGGCGGTAGCCGGCTATCATCGAACGCCGGCGGCTCGCCGACGCACCGAACCGATGAACCGCTCGATCGCCCTGCTCGGGGTAGCGGTCATCCTCGGCGGCCTTGGACTCGTCGCGTCGCCGATCGTCCTCTACGGCGCGGAAGTCTTCACGACGCTGCAGGAGGCGGGCATCTTCATCACGCCGGTCGGACTCCTCGTCATCATGATCGGGGCCGTCCAAGCGAACCCCGAGCGGACGACGGTCGGGGGCACGTTCGGGAACCCCGACGTCCGCTCGAACCGGCCGGCGGGCCCCCGCGCGCCGCCCGCTTCCTCCGCGAGCCGGGCCGGGTTCAGCCCCCGCGAAGCGGTCGACTGCCGGTACTGCCACACAGTGATCGCGTGGGACCTCGCGTACTGCCCCCGGTGCGCGCGCCCGCGCGACTGCCGGGTCTGCGGCCGGGCCCTCGGCATGGCGGCGGATCGGACCGACTGCCCCGGTTGCCATCGCGCGGAGGCGTTCTGCAACTGCCCGAAGCTCGGTCGCGTTCGGCCCTCGGGCTCCGGCACTTCCGTTCGTCCCCGCCACGGCTAGGCGCCCATCGATGGACGACCGCGAGATCCCCCGGGGCGTGGCGTCGCTCGGGGGATCCGTGCGCGCGCATTTCGACGGCGCGTGCGAGCCTCCGCGGGGCGGGGGTCTCGCGACGTTCGGGTACCATCTCGAAGGGGCGGGGTTCCTGCACGAGGACTGCGGGCTCGCGGTGGCGCCGGGGTCCGCGCATTCGACGAACAACGTCGCAGAGTACGTCGCGGCGATCCGCGCGCTCGAGTGGTTGGCCCGGCACGGCTACACGGGCCCGGTGGAGTTGTTCGGGGACAGCCAGCTGGTCGTCCGGCAGATGACCGGCGAGTACGAGGTCAAGGCCGACCATCTTCGGGCGTACCACGACCATCTGCGGTCGCTCACGAAGGCGTTCGCTCGGGTCGACTTCCGCTGGATTCCCCGGGAGGAGAACGCCCGGGCCGACGCGCTCTCGAAGCAGGCCCTCGATGAGGCGCGCGCCTCCGGCGGACGGGACCGCGCCGAAGAATCCGAGAGATCGCGCGGGACCGGGCCCGACGAGGATCGGCCGCGCGGGCCGGCCTAGCTCCAGCGCACCGTGTAGATCAGCGTCCGCCCCTCGATCGCCGCGCGGGCGCGGGCCGAGTCGACGTACGTGGCGAACGCCGCGGCCGCCTCTGGGGAGAGCTTCGGCCGCATGCCGTATCCCCGCGGACTCCCCGAGCCCAAGACGTTGGGTACCCCGAGCGACCATCGGGCGGCCGGCGGAACCGGACCCGATCGCTCGGCGCCCTCGCTCATCGTCCCTCGGCGAACGCCGGGAAGCGGCCCGTGAGGTAGTCGAAGTGGCACGGGAGCGCGGCCAGGGGACAGGGCGGCTCGTCCGAGAGGACGTAGTCGAGCGCGATCGCAGCGAGTGTTGTGGGTCTTTCGTAACCGTCCGACATAACTCGCCGAGGCATGTCAGACGTTCGTCATACATAAAGGCAGAACCTCGAGCGGCAACTGCCGACCGGGACCGTCCGGCCCGAGAGAGAAGCGGAGCCGACAAATGGCGGACCGGACGCCCGGGTCGCGGTCGGGCCGGCTCCCTTCATAACTCGAGCGACGCTCGCTCGCGCGTTGAGCGAACCCCTCGACGTCCCACCCGCGGATCCGGCCGAGTTCCTCGACCAGGCCGAGCGCAGCCTGCTCGAACTGTCGATCCAGGCGAACCGCGCGGACTGGATCTACTGCACGTTCATCACACCCGACACGGAGGAGCTCACCTCGCTCGCGGCCGCCCGGCTGATGACCGCGGCGACGGACCTCGCGAAGCGTTCGTCGGCCCTGCGAGGGCGAACTCGGAGTCCGGTCGACGCGCGCAAGCTCGAGCTGCTGCGCCGATCGTTCACGCTCATCGCGCCGTCCGGCGCGGGCGAGGCCGAGGAGCTGAGCCGCCTGTCGAGCGCGATGCAGGCCCTGTACGCCCGGGGGCGCTACCAACCTCGGGGATCCCCGGCGCCGCTCGATGTGCAGGGACTCTCGCGGATCCTGGAGACGAGCCGGGACCCGGCGTCGCTCGAGGAGGCCTGGAGCGGCTGGCACGCGATCGCCCGCCCGATGCGCTCCGACTTCACCCGGTACGTCGAGCTCGCCAATCGAGGCGCCCGCGAGCTCGACTATCCGGACCTCGGGGCCCTCTGGCGCGCGAAGTACGACATGCCGGCGGACGACTTCGCCCGCGAGGCGGGGCGCCTCTGGGACCAGGTGCGTCCTCTCTACCGATCGCTCCACGCTTATGTCCGGCGGCGGCTTGGCGCCCGGTACGGTCCCGAGCTCGTTCCGGACACCGGACCGATCCCCGCGTTTTTGCTCGGAAACATGTGGGCCCAATCGTGGGCCGGGATCTACCCGCTCCTCGCGCCCGACACCGAAGGGCCGAGCTGGGACCTCGGCGCGGTGCTGCGCGAGCGGAAGACCACACCGCAAGAGCTCGTGCGCTACGGGGAGCGATTCTTTCTCTCGCTCGGGTTCGAGCCCCTGCCCGCGACGTTCTGGGAGCGCTCGATGTTCGTGCGCCCTCCCGGCCGCGACGTCGTCTGCCACGCGAGCGCCTGGGACATCGACTACGCCGACGACCTTCGTCTCAAGATGTGCCTTGAGATCAGCGAGGAGGACTTCTTCGTCGTCCACCACGAGCTCGGCCACAACTTCTACCAGCGGGCCTACGCGCGCCAGCCGTTCCTCTTCCGCGAGAGCGCGCACGACGGCTTTCACGAGGCGATCGGCGACACGATCGCGCTCTCGGTCACGCCGGAGTACCTCACGGCGATCGGCCTCCTCGACGCGACGTCGGGACCGACCGATGACATCCCCTACCTGCTCCGCCGCGCGCTCGCGAAGCTCGCCTTCCTGCCGTTCGGGCTCGTCGTGGACGAATGGCGCTGGCGGGTCTTCTCGGGCGACGTGGGCCCCGAGCGGTACAACCGGACCTGGTGGGAGATGCGCACCGAGCGCCAGGGGATCGCCCCGCCGCCCGGCCGAAGCGAGGCGGACTTCGACCCGGGCGCGAAGTTCCACGTCGCCTCGGGGACCCCGTACATGCGCTACTTCCTCGCGCACATCCTCGAGTTCCAGTTCCACCGCGCCCTCGTGCGCGCAGCGGGTTCTTCCGGGCCGCTCCACCGCGCGACGATCCATGGCTCGCGCGCCGCCGGCGAACGTCTGCGGTCCATGCTCGAGCTCGGCAGCCGCCGGGAGTGGCCCGACGCGCTCGAGGCCGCGACGGGCGAGCGCCGCATGGACGCGGCGGCGCTGCTGGAGTACTTCGCCCCGCTCCAGCGATGGCTCGATCACGAGAACCAGGGCGCGCCGGTGGGCTGGTAGCACGCCTCAGAACGGGAGCTGCCGGAAGAGCTGATCGAAGCCGGTCCGGGCCCAATGGACGGCGAGCGCGCCGCCGACGAGCGCGGCGCCCCCGGCGGCGACGGCGAGGCCGACCGCCGCGCCCGCGCTCGCTCCTTCGAGCGCGAACGCCGTCGGTCCGAGGATCGCGAAGAGGAGGACCATCCCGGAGCCGAGCGCGCCCACCATCGCGCCGGGACGCAGGAACTGCGGCCGCGGCCGGTCCTGGAAGTCGGAGAACCGGGCCGCGAACGCGAGCCCCCAGAACGTCAGCACGGTCGCGCCGATGAGGCACGCCGCAAGGAAGGCGAGCCCCGCGCCGAGCGCGAGATGGACGCGCCACGCCGCGAAGATCGACAGGGCGATCGCGGCGATGTAGGCGATGACGAGGACGGAGGCGACCTTCGCCCGCAGGATGTTGACCCCCCGGATCGGGTACGCGTAGAGCGACTGCAGCGAACGGCGCTCCTGACCGACCGAGGTGAGCGACAGGATCAGCGCGTAGAAGCCGACGACCCAGCCGACCCAGAGCAGGACGCTGACCTCCCCGAACGTCGAGCCCTCGACCACGAGGAGCAGCACGAGGACGACCGGGACGACGAGCATCGACAGCATCTCGCGGCGGCGGCCGTACCCGCGGAGATCCTTCGCGGCGATCGCGGCCTCGGGCCCGCTGAGCCCGACCCGCCTGAGGACCGGGTGCCCCGAGCGCACGGCCGGACCGACCTCGACCGTCTCCCGCGGGATCGGGACCCAGAACCGGGCCCGGAGGAGCCCCGCGAGGTAGACGAGCAGCCCGACGAACGCGATCTGGGCCACCGCGAACGCCGCCGCGAGGGGGGCGTTGCCGCTCGCGCCCTCCGCGAGCGCCCGCGTCGACCAGAAGAGCGGGACGGAGGACGTCAGCCACTCCACCGCCGTGAAGGAGTGGACGAAGCCGATGATGATCACCGGGTTGAACGAGAGGTCGAAGATGAGGACCAGAACCACCAGGAGGGCCGCGCGCAGGAGGAGGGCGAGCCGCGCGTGCCGGCCGAGCCCGACCGAGGTGGATCGCTGGCTGACGGCCCGGACCATCTCGACGAGCACCGCGCCCTCGAAGAGTCCGACGGTCGTCAGGAGCGCCGCGAGCAGGTAGTACCCGACGAGGCCCGCCGCGAGGGCGACGGGGAGGAGCGCGCCGAGCATCAGCGCGACCGCGGGCGAGTAGGAGTACGCGATCGCGCTCGCGGAAGCGGCGACGTACTCGGTCGGCGTGAGGGGGAGCCAGTTCGCGGCGTCGCTCCCCGTGAACTTCGCCGTCGTGACGAGCTCGAAGAGGACGCCCGCCACGAGCACGGCCGCGACCGAGACCAGCGGCAGGAGCGGCGCGAGCGTCGTGAGCGTGGCTCCGAGGGCCGCGGAACCGAGACCGAGGGCGGGGAGGACGAGCGAGGCGAGGCCGAACGTGACGAGGAACAGCCCGGCGTCGAGGAGGGCCGTGAAGTACCCCCGACCGAACAGGCTCCGCGGATTCGAGTTCGTTCGCCCGGAGCGGAGCTGCGAGGCGACGAGGATCTCCGCGAGGCGCCGGACGCGGTGGAGGTCCATCCTGCCTCAGTGCGCGAGCGCGGCCACGACGTCGTGCAGGTCCCCGGTCCCGGTCAGCGAGAGGAAGAGCTCCTCGAGTCCCGAGCCCGCGAGGCCCGCCCGCTCGCGCAGGGCCGCGATCGTGCCCGAGGCGACGACCTCCCCGTGGTTGAGGATCACGACCCGATCGCAGATCGCCTGGGCGATCTCGAGGACGTGCGTGCTGAACAGGATGCCGACCCCCTCGGCGTCCGCGAGGTTCCGCAAGAGGTCCTTCGTCACGCGCGCGGCCCTCGGATCGAGGCCGTTGAGCGGCTCGTCGAGCACGAGGAGGCGGGGCCGATGCACGAGGGCGGCGATGAGGGCGACCTTCTGCCGCATGCCCTGCGAGTACGTGCTGATGAGCGAGTTCTCGTGCCCGGCGAGCTCGAGGCCGCCGAGGAAGTGTCCGATCCGTTCGGATCGTTCCGCGCGGGATAGACCGTACATGTCCGCGACGAAGTCGAGGTACTCGGCCCCCGTGAGGAACTCGTAGAGCGACGGAGACTCGGGCACGTAGCCGACCAGGCGCTTGGTCGCGACGGCGTCCGTCTGGACGTCCTGGCCGAAGACGAGCACCTGGCCGGAATCCGGGCGGACGAGTCCGAGGATCGACTTCATCATCGTGGACTTTCCGGCGCCGTTCGGACCGAGCAGCCCCACGATCTGTCCCGAGGGAACGGTGAAACTGACGTGGGCGAGCGCCAGCACCGCGGCGTACCGCTTCGAGACTCCGCGGACATCGACCGCGAGCCCCGCGACGGTCGCGGGCGGAGCGGACTCCGGAAGTCGGTTCGACCCCTCCATTTCGGCGCTCCGAGCCTAGACACCGCCGACGCGGCTTAAGGCGTGGGGGCCGAGACGAGGCACCGGCGGGCCGATCAGTTATCGGGGAGCCAGCGGGGTCGGTCGTCGCGTTCCAACGAGAGGAACGTCACCGGGCCGTTGGCAGTCGGCGCCGGGCGCAACGCCTCGACCGCGTGGACCAGGAGCTCGTAGGCTGCGTCGTCCGCTTCGGCCGTGGCGTTGGACGGTCCCGAAGGGACGTAGACGCGCAGTTTGCCGCGATCGATCCCGAGGAGCACGTAATCGGACCCGTCGCGCCGGGCCCAAGCGAGCAAGCGCTCGTCGGGCCGGTCCACGATCCCCACCCATCGCAGGGAGCCGAACCAGTGCCCGGCCAGTCTCGCGAGGAGCGAATCCGGAGAGGCACCCCCGGGGAGATCGATCGCCGCGATCGTTCGGAGGTCGTTCGACAGCACCGCTGGCGAGCCGGACGACCCGGTCAGGGCGCGATAGCCGCCGTCGACGCGCTCGACGAGACCCTCACGCTCCAGCCGTCGAAGCGCCCGCGCCAGCGATTCCGGGTGCGCGTGCAGGACACGGCGGAGACCGCTAAACGCGAGCCGACCGGGAAGCCCTTGCAGGGCGACCAGGACCCGGTCGTCCAGGCGAGTCGAGGCGAACGCCGACGGCTCCTCCCGCTCCTCGGGCACGACCGGCCGGAGCGGGCGATGGGATTTATCCCGTCGGTTACGGCACCGTAACCACGAGGGCCGGACTCCGCGATCCCTTCCTTCCTCGAGCCGACGGCCACGACCGGCCCCGTGTGACCGGCCGACGTTCCACCCGGTCAATATCCTCCGCCGCCGGGTAACACTCCTCGGAACCAAGTTCCAAGGATCGAACATGAGCGAGAACGAGAACGACTCGGGAAACGGGAACCCCCACTACGGACCGTGGATCTGGTCCGCCTATCGGGCGTACAACGAGCTACTCCGCGAGAAGATCAAGAAGCGGTTCGACGCACAGGAGGGACCGTGGATGGACAAGGTCGCCGACGTCCTGGTGGAGATCGTCAACGCCCGCTGGGAAGGCGGCCGCAAGAAGGAGAAGGGAGCCGAGGCCCTGTTCGAGAAGCTCGAGAAGCTTCTCGAGGAGTGAGGGCGATGCCGACCACCCCGGGCCAGCCGATGCCGAGCCCGCCGATGGGGCCGGAGCCGATGCTGCCGTGGCCCGGCTCGGGCGCCGCGTCCGGGCGCGCGGGGGTGACCGCATGGGCCTGACCGAGCTCGAGGACCGGATCGTCGCCGCCGTCGGAGCGATCGGCCCGAGCGTCGCCAGCGTCGAGACCCTGCGGGTCGGACGACAGCGCGGGATGGGCCCCTTCGCGCGGCCGGGGCAGGCCTCGGCCGTCGTCTGGGACCCGACCGGCTATCTGCTGACGAACGAGCACGTCGTCGAGGGCGCGACCGCTCTCCGCGTCCACTTGGCGGATGGGCGGGAACTCCCCGGGGAGGTCGTCGGGGGCGACGCGGTGACGGACATCGCGCTCGTCAAGGTCGACGCGATCGACGTCCCGGCGGCGCACCTGGGCGACTCGGACGCGCTCCGGGTCGGGCAGATCGTCCTCGCGGTCGGGCACGCGCTCGGCCTGCCGGGGGGCCCGACCGTCTCGACCGGGGTCGTCAGCGCCCTCGGCCGTCCGCTCCCGGGTTCGGACTTCATCTTCGAGGGGCTCGTGCAGACCGACGCCGCCATCAACCCCGGCAACAGCGGCGGGCCGCTCCTTGATCTCGCCGGATCGGTGATCGGCATCAACACCGCGATGATCCCGTTCGCGCAGGGGGTCGGCTTCGCGATCCCCACGCAAGCCGTGCGGCGGATCGCGGACGAACTGCGGCGGCACGGACGCGTCGTGCGACCGTGGATCGGCGTCCAGGTCGCCGAGCTCGGACCCGAGCTCGCGCGCTCGCACGGACTCGTTCCGGGCGCGGGCCTGCTCGTCGCGGAGGTCGTGCCCCGGTCCCCCGCGCATCGGGCCGGGCTGCGGGCCGGCGATGTCGTGTCGCGCGTCGGGCCGTTCGAGGTCCACCGGGTCCGCGAGCTGATCGAGTCGCTCTCGAAATTCCCGGTCGGCTCGGACGTCGCGATGGCGATCCAGCGCCGCCGCCAGACGCTCGAGGTCAACGTACCGCTCGAGGAGAGCCCGGACACGCCGGCCGCGCGCGCCTGAGGACGCGCGGGGCGACGGGGAGGGCCGACCCTCCCCGTTAAGCGGCGTCCGCCTCCTAGTGGTCCGATGCTCTCCGACGCGTTCGGGCGGGCGGTCACCGACATCCGCATCAGCGTCACCAAGCGCTGCAACTTCGGGTGCGTCTACTGCCACGACGAAGGGCTCGGCCCGGTCGCGCGGCCGCGCGCGCCGCACGACGAGGAGCTCAGCCCGGTCGAGGTCGAGCGGCTCGTCGGGGTCGCCCGCGAGTTCGGGATCCGATCGGTGAAGTTCACGGGCGGCGAACCGCTCGTCCGGGACGACCTCGAACGGATCGTCGAGCGGACGGTCGAGCAGATCGCCGACGTCTCCCTGACGACCAACGGCTCGATGCTCGAACGCCGCGCGGAGTCGCTGCGCGACGCCGGCCTGAAGCGGGTCAACGTCTCGGTCGACTCGGTCGACCCCGAGGCGTTCCATCAGATCCGGGGCGGCGCCCTCGCCCCGGTCCTGCGGGGGATCCGGGCGGCGCTGCGCGTCGGACTGAAGCCGGTGAAGCTCAACATGGTCGTCTTCCGTCCGACGGTCGAGAGCATCCCGCGGATGATCGAGTTCGTCGGCGCGACGGACGGCCTCAAGCTCCAGCTCATCGAGTACATGCCCGAGCTCGTCGCCCACGAAGAGCGCCGGGTCGATATCCGCGCGGTCCGCGACTGGCTGGAGACGCACGCTTCCCACGTCCTAGTGCGCGAGATGCACCACCGGCGCGTCTACCGATTCCAGCACGCCGAGGTCGAGCTCGTCGACCCCGTGTACAACGCCGAGTTCTGCTCGAACTGTCACCGGATCCGGGTGACCCACCGCGGGGAGCTGAAAGGCTGTCTCAACCGGTCCGACGACCTCGTGCCCACGCGCGGTCTGGACGATGCCGCGCTGCGCGACGCGTTCCGTCAGGTCATCTCGACGCGCGTGCCGTACTATGGGGCGTACGTGAAGGACTACCCCCGCGGGAACGCGCCCTCGGTGCCGCTACCGATGGTCGCGCCCCGGGCGGCCGCCGCGGACCCTTCGTTTCGGCGCCTTCAATAGGGTTCGGCGCCTTCCGCGTTCGAGGCACTATGACGGTGGACTTCGGATACGGGCGGGTACCCTTGCGGCGGGTCGCGAGCATCGCGTGGAAGGGGACCTGGAGCGAGGCGAAGATCCGTTCGAACTTCGCCCGGATCGAGAAGTGGACGAAGGCGCGGGGGCTCCGCACCGGTGCCTGGATCTTCCGGGAGCCGAACCCGACGTCGTTCGAGGTCGCCATCCAGGTCCTCGGGAAGGCGCGCGGGGGCGACGGGATCCGGGTGCGCTCGCTCGCGGCGGGGCGGGTCGCCCGAGTGACGTTCGATCCCGAGGCCGTCTCGCCGCGGGTGATCTACCACGGGGTCTACGATTGGCTCCGCGCCCAGCGCCGCGAGAAGAAGATCCGCTCCGTGGGCGACTATCGCGAGGTCTACACGGCGGACCCGTGGCGGAACGCGCGAGCCTGGGCGCACTGCACCGTCGAGATCGTCGTCCGCCCCTGACCCGACGGGACGCTCACCGGAGGGGCGAGGTTAGATAACCCGGTCGCGGGCTGGGGGCGACGCGGAGGCGGCGAGCGATGGCGGAACCCCGGGTCCCGTGGGCGAAAGAGCGGGAACGCGACGAAAAAGGCGCGCGCCGGCTGGCCGCCGGCGCGTGGTTCGGCCTGATCGCGGGCGTGCTCGCGGTGCTGATCCCGGTGCTCATCCTCGAGATCAGCAAGTACTCCCCGAGCGGGTTCTTCACGCTCGCGGCGGACTCGGTCCTGACGTCGAGCCTGCTCATCATCCTCGGCGCGATCCTGTACCTGGTCTCGCTCTACTTCTACCGCAGCGCGTTCTCCAAGATGCGCAAGTTCGACTCGAAGCTCTGGGCCTCGACGGTGCTCTGCCTGATCGGGTCGGTCGGATTCCTCCTGCTCGTCCTCGCGGCGGGGGTCCTCGCCGGGCACACCGACACCCTGACCAGCTGCGTCAAGGGCCCGGCGTCGAGCATCCTGAGCTGCCTCGAGTCGGGCCAACCGTTCGGTGGCTACACGGCGGTGATCGGGTTCGGCTGCGCCTGGCTCGGCGGTCTCGGGATCGCCGTGGGGCTCCTGCTGTCGGCGGGTCACCTCGGCCGCGGCGCGATCGGCGCCGGTGGCGTCGTCTACCTCGTCCTCCTCATCGTCGTGCTCATCCCGTTCATCGGCCTGATCGCGCAGATCCCGGGGATGCGCTACATCCTCCTGCTCCTCCCGGTGCTCGTCATCGCGGCGCCGGCGCTGGTCCTGGCGGGGGGCCGCGCCGCGGAGCGAAAGCTGAGGGAGGCGCCTCCGGCATGACGCCGGAGCCCCCCGGGGCGACCCCGGCCGCCAGCGGCCGCCGGGAGACGGCGACGTTCGCGGGCGGATGCTTCTGGTGCACCGAGGCCGTCTTCTCCGATCTGCGCGGGGTCGAGCGCGTCCTGCCCGGCTACGCGGGCGGCACGGTCGCGAACCCGTCGTACGAGCAGGTGTGCACGGGAACGACCGGGCACGCGGAGGCGCTCGAGATCGTCTTCGACCCGTCGGTCGTGAGCTTCCGGGACCTGCTGCGGATCTTCTTCACGACGCACGACCCCACGACGCTCAACCGTCAGGGGAACGACGTCGGCACCCAGTACCGCTCGGCCGTCTTCTACCACGACGCGGCCCAGAAGGCGGCCGCCGAGGAGGTCGTGCGCGAGCTCGCGCACGAAGGGGTCTGGTCGAAGAAGATCGTGACCGAGATCGTGCCGTTCACGGCGTTCTATCCGGCCGAGGAGTACCATCGGAACTATTTCCGTCGCAACCCCGAGAAGGGCTATTGCCAGGTCGTTATCGCCCCGAAGGTCGCGAAGTTCCGGCACCAGTACGCCGACCGCTTGCGTTCCGCACCGGCGTGATCCGCGCGCCGGTCAGCCCGGGTGCGCGGCGAGGTAGGCGAAGTAGACGGCGAAGCCGAGCATCAGGAGTCCCGAGACCCACGTGACGGCCCGCGCGAGCCCCGGGTACCGGCGCACCCCCCGCGCCATCGCCCACGGGAAGACGACGACCCAGACCGCGATCGCCCCGAAGAGGCCCGCGAGCAGTACGAGCCCCCCGAGGTACGCGAACGCGAGGCCGGCCGTCAGCCACCAGAGGATCTGGAACGGGTTCGACAGCCCAATCGCGAGCGCCGTGGAGTACGTCGCGAGTCCACCGGGCTCGGCCACCTCCGCGGGGGCCGGCCGCGCGAGCAGGCGGTAGGCCAGGAACGCCATCACGCCGCAGCCGAGGACGTAGACGTACCGGACGATCGACGTGAGATCGACGGCGCTCTGGAGCGCGTAGACCGCCGCGCCGAGGATCCCGTCGGCGCTCATCGCGCCGAGGCCGGTGAGGAGGCCCCCGCGATAGGCCCGGGTCGATCGGCTCGCGATGAGCGCGTTCATCGGGCCCGGCGGAACGGTGAGCGAGAAGCCGAGGGCGAGGCCGAACGCAAGCTCGAACAGGACGGACATCGACGATCCCTCGGAACCGGGCCCGACGGAGCGGGCCGCGCCCGCTCAGACGACGGTCTTCCCCTCGACCGTGATCACCTGAGGCTTGGGCGGGGGCCGCCAGCGGATCGCGATCGTGCCGCCGGCGACCGCGAGGACGAAGCCGAGGATGAATCCGCCGAGGGCGAACGGGATGCTGACGAGCGCGAAGACGATCGCGAGCACGCCCCAGACGACGTGCGCCGGCGGCACGAGCATCATCAGGATCCCCATGAGGATCGTGAAGGCGCCGACGACGAGACCGACGAGCCACAGGGAGCTGAAGTGCCCGAGGAACGCCGAGATGATCCCGCCGATGACGAAGACGAGGAGGCCGCCGAGCAGGATCAGGGCGCCCCCGATGACGGTGAGCACGCTCGCCACGATCGGTCGCTCCATCGCCGTCCCCCTCGGAGTCGAGCCGCCGACCCTCATAACGTGCGACAGGTGACGGCCGTCCGGACTCCGACCCATCGCGCGAAAGATTGAAACCACGTTCCGAGACTAGTACGGCCAATGTCGTCCTCCCCGTCCACGCCACCACCCGCCGCGCCGCCCGGTCTACCGGCACCGTACTCACTTCCGCCCCTGCCGCCCGCCCGTTCGCCCTGGCGGCGACTCGCCCCCGTGATCGCGATCGCCGTGGTGGT
>JASHUS010000204.1 GCA_030039865.1 Thermoplasmata archaeon | reverse complement strand
AAAGTCGCACGAAAAGTTTCCGGTGGCGTTGGAGTCGCACGAGCTGACGGCATAGTCTCCGAGAGTGCCGTTCAGGTAGAGATTGAGCTGCGCGTCCGCGAGGAAGCCGCCTCCCGAGACGTTCACAACGGCGGCCACTTCGGCGGCCGCCGGGGCCACGGTGACATTGGGCGCACCTGAGATGTCTGTCGCGAACGATGGACGGGGGGTTGGGCCGAAAGGATGAGCCACGGCCGCTGGGTACGACTCCGGGAGCGCCCACGCGAATCCCGAGAGCAGCACCACGAGTCCGACCGTAACGCAAAGTATCGTTTGGCGGGCTCCCGACGCGCGGCGGACGGACCGTGGCGCCTCGTGCCCGGGATGTCGCGGAGTCAGCTTGGCCATCGCCATTCGTTGCGGCTGATCACACGCTCGCGAGCGCGGTCGAGCTCGTTCTTGGCGGAACGGCCCGCCCCGACTGCGATGGACGATGACCCCCGGTTCGTCACGATCGGCCGAAGAAGGCTCGCTCCCCCCTTCGGGCGGCCTTCTTCGCTAGAAATGGCGAACTTCTGACGATAAAGGCTTCTCATCGGGTTATACACGCGTTCGGGCCGCACAGTGCACGATTCGAGCCCCCGCCTCGGGGGTCTTCGGCCGGTGTCGGGCACGACGCAGACGCGACCCGGCATCCGATGCCAGCCGGAGGGGGACCGCGGGTCCCTCCGTGCGATACCGCGCGAGAGTCAGGTCTATCAGGACCCCCTCGGTAAACTTGATGTCCGGACCCCATGTCGACGGCTTCTTCCAGCGCGACCGTGGGCCCGTTCAACTGGGCGGACCGTGGTTGGTCGCGTGCTCGCGAGCTAGTCCTTCGAATGCCGCTGACGGAGCGAACCGCTCGCCGCTTCCTTATGGCGTGGTTTACGATTCACCAATCCCGGCTCCGGCGAACCCTTGGCGACAGTACGGACGTGGGGATCGGCAAGACCAAGCTACGGCTCGATCTTCGGGAGGTCCACGACGTCCGCATCCTTTGGGCACTACGTCGCTACGGGGGGTACGAACCCGAGACTACCCTCCTGGTCGAGGAGATTCTGCGTCCCGGCGATACGTTTGTCGACGTGGGAGCAAACAACGGGTACTTCGCAATCCTCGCGAGTCAGTTCATCGGTTCTTCGGGAACCGTGTACGCCGTCGAGCCGAACCCCGGCGCCGTTCGCCGTTTGAGCCGGAACGTTGAGATCAACGGTTTGCAAGCCCGGGTGCACATCGTACCGTGCGCGGCCGGCCAGTCCGAGGGTACGGGCCAGCTTTACGTATCGCGTTTCGAAGATGGCTGGGCGAGCCTGCGGCCGTTCGCGACTCGGAAGCCCTCCATCCCGGTCCGCGTCGTTGCCTTGGATGGACTGCTCGGTTCGCCAGAATCGATTGTCATGAAGCTAGACGCCGAAGGGTCCGAGCTGGCCGTCCTGCGGGGAATGTCCGGGCTCTTGGAACGGACTCCGAACGTGGCGGTCATACTGGAGTGGAACCATCTCTTCGGATCGAAGTCGCTATGGGACTATCTCGCGTCTCACTTCCGAATCTTTGAGATCGCGCCGGGCGAAGGCCGCCGGCTCCGCCTCGAACCCATCGTGTCATGGGATTCGGTGCGGGCCACCTTTCTCAAGAATCTCCTAGCGATCGCGGGCCCCCGATGGGATGGTCAACTCCCATTCCGTACACCGGGGGGCCAGTGAGCCGTTCGTGTCCCGAGGTGACCGAGGCCTTCCGGATACCTCACGATGGGGGAGCCGTCACGGGCAACTCACGGACCCGCGCGGAATCCACGAATTCTACTGCCCACGTGATCGACGGGCGCACGGGCCATGGAAGAACCTGATCCTTCGGCGCCCGGGACAGGGTCGCCCGAGTCCGGTCCCAACGTGACCCGGCCTAACTGGCGGGGCGCGGCTTCACTCGTCGGCACGATCGTCGCCTTTTCTGTGCTTTACTTCGCAATCAGTGCGCTTCGGTACTCGGAATTCTATGCCGAGAATTGGGACCTTGGTCTCAACATGCAGGCGGCTTGGACGAACACTCACGGCCACCTACTGTACGCCACGGGCGTATCCGAGTTCATCGGCGCGGGTTCGTTCCTATTCGTGCATCCGACCTACGTCCTGATCCCGCTCTCCTGGTTGTACGGGATTCTCCCTTACGCGGCCACCCTGTTCGCAGTCCAAGCCGCGGGGGTCGCGCTCGGCGCAATCCCGCTCTACCTCATCGGCCGCGACGCGCGAGTTCCGGAGGGGTTGCTGGTCGCGGGCATCGTGGTCTATCTCGCCTCGTTCCCGGTCGTGAGCGCCCTCCTTTTCGACTTTCATTGGGAAGCGTTCATCCCGGTCGAGTTCCTGTGGACGTTCTACCTCTGGAAGCGAGGAAGGTATGCGTGGGCCCTCGTTCCGGCGCTTCTCGGGACCCTGACCCTGGAAGTGTTTCCAGCACTCCTTGCCGGAATGGTGCTCTACTTCGCCTCCCCGTTTCTCGAGAGGCTGGTCCGCTCCCCGCGGGCGACGATCGCCTCGCTCGCCCGAGCTCCGCGCCGAGCGGGCCCACTGCTTGGCTTGCTCCTGTTTGCCGCAGTCGGCTATGTCGGGCTCCGCCTCGTTGCGACAACGGCTCTGCCGATCATCACCGGTTCGACTCCGACGTTTCCGGCGTCGTCGGGTCCGGAGTGGCTCGGAATCGTGTGGTGGGGCGTGTCGGGATCGACGCTCGGTCTTCGGCTAATGTATTGGTACCTGGCCGTCGCAGCCTTCGGTTTCCTCCCAATCCTGTTCCGACAGCGACTGCTGATTCTCAGCCTACCTTGGTTCATCGAGACTGTGTTCCTCACGCCGTACAGCGCGTACACGACCTGGGGATTCCAGTACGCGTTCATCGCCGTCGCTCCGCTCGCAATTGCGTTCATCGAAGGACTGGGTTTGCTCGCACGCGGCGCAGCCGCGGACGACCCCCGTCCTTCCGTGTCACCGAGCGGATGGGCGGTGCTCCTCCTCCCCCTCCTGGTCGCGAGCGCCGTCGATTCGCTCGCCGTCGTCTACACAACGGGCACGCTGTTCTGGACCGTTTGCGTCATCGATCTCGCGATC
>JASHUS010000203.1 GCA_030039865.1 Thermoplasmata archaeon | reverse complement strand
CCGTCCCGTTCTGGATGTGCACGGGGTTGACGGAGAGCGTGTCGAAGTGGCCGGCCGCGTCGCCCACCGTGCGCACGACGTCGTCGATCGACTCCGACTCCGTCAGGTACGGCGGCTTGAGCAGCACGTACGCCTTGGCCCGCAGGCCGAGCGCGCGCACGCGGTCGCCGGCGGCAAGGTACGCCTCGGGCCCCGTGCCCTTGTGGACGAACTTCGCGAGCACGGTCGGGTCCGACGACTCGAGACCGAGCGCCACCTCGAGCTCCCCGGCGAACGCGTCGGCGAGCGGGCGGAGCGAGTCCTCGTCGGCGAACTCGGGCAGGGTCTCGAGCAGCAACCGCCGGGCGCGGCCCGAGAACGCACGGACGACCGCGCGCCGGCTCGCGGGGTCGACCTCCCGGTCGTCGAGGAAGCTCCCCGAGGTGTAGAACTTCACATACGGCTCCCCGCGGTACCGGGCAAGCGCCTCGTCGAGCTGGTGGGCGATCTCGGCCGGGGTCGCGGACCGCCCGAGCGTGTCCTTCGAGTACCCGCACATCGAGCAGCCCTTGACGTCCGCCCAGTAGCAGCCGCGCGTCTTCAGAATCACCACGAACGCGCGAACGCGCTCCCCGCCCAGCGACTCCTCCTCCGTCCAGACGTTGACGACGTGGCCCGCGGCGTCGGGCGGGGCGGGCGGGGGACGGCGCTCCCGGGCGACGGCCCGCGCCAGCGACTCCGAGGTCACGTTTCCTCGACGTCGACCGCGACGGAGTCGTGGTCCCGGACCGGCAGGGCGTCCCGGAGCCGGTCGGCCGCGATGAACTCGACCACGTCCTTGTAGTGCGATCGATCTGGCAGGATCAGGTGGGAGGGATGCCCGTTCAGCCGGGCGGGGTGGCACGTCGCTCCGCCGAAGGTTCGGCCCGCCGTGGTGAATCCGTCGATCCGGATCCCGGTCCACTCGCGCACGAGGGCGATCTTGCGGAGCGCCACGGCGCCCACGCGGATGTTGAGGGTACCGGGGTACGGCGAGTACCCGAGCCGTTCCGAGAACTGGACGACGTAGCCGGGCTGACTGAGGTAGTACCGGCCCTCGCCGAGGCCCGAGGTGACCTCACCGCTGAACTCCACGCGCGACGATCCTTCGAAGATGCGATGGTAGCTGCGGTACTCCGCCCGCAGGATCGCCATCGCCGCGGGGGTGAGCTGGAGCCGCTGCCGCCGGCGGGCCATCGCCCGGGTCAAGAGGCCCTGCTTCTCGAGCGCGACGAGGTAGCGGTCGGCGGCCTGCTGGCTGACGCCGATGCGCTCGCCGACTTCGCGCGACGTCCACACCACGGCCGTGTGGTCCGCCCCCGCGAGCGCGAGGAGTTTCAGCACCGCGAGCGCGTCCCCGCGCGCCCGCGGCCGTGCGGCGTCCGAGGAACCGGTCGGCGCCGGGGCGGTCACGTCGGTCGGCCGCCGGCCTTCGGCGCGTTCAGGCTGACGACGTTCGAGCCGCGCAGCACGACCTTCCCGAGGTGCCGCGTGATCTCGGTCGTCGTCTCCTCGGTGTCGTCGAGCACGAGGTTCATGTGATCGTCCACCCCGAGGAGCTTCCCCGTCAGGAGGCGGGCGTCCTTGAGGGTCAGCGTCACGCGCTGCTGGACCAGCCGCTCGAGGAGCTGTGTGGGACCGTCCGTCACGCCCGCGCCGACCGGCCCTCGATTTTTAGCCTTTCCCGCGAGCGGGCGCGGGGGTGACGCTAAGCCCTCGGCCCGTTTTCGACCCGTGTGGCGAGCGCGCCGCGCATCTCGAAGGGGCTCGACGACGTCGTGGTCGGCGAGACCCGCATCTCCTGGGTGGGCGGCGAGACCGGTGAGCTCGTGTATCGGGGCTTCGACGTTCGGACCCTCGTACCGGGGGTCCCGTACGAGTCGATCGTCCACCTCCTCCTGAACGGGGACCCACCGGCCGCCGACCCCTCGCCCGAGGTCGTCGCCGGCCTTCGGGGGGCGCGCGAGGTGCCCGAATCGGTGGACCGGATCGTCGACTCCCTGCCCACCGGGCTGCCGCCCCTCGAGGCGCTCCGGACGATCCTCTCGGCGCTCGGGGACGGGAGCTATCCGTACCCTCCCACCCGCGAGCAGGGATTCCGCCTCATCGCGCGCACGCCGACCCTCTTGGCCCGATTCGTGCGTCGCGCCGCGGGTGCTCCGCCGCTCGCGCCCCGGGACGACCTCGGGCACGCGGCGAACTATCTCTGGATGCTGACGGGCGAGGTCCCGGAACCCGCGCGGGTGCGGGCGCTGCAGGGGTACCTCGATCTCCTCGCCGACCACGGGATGAACGCCTCGACGTTCGCGCTGCGCGTCGCGCTCTCGACGCAGACCGACCTGATGAGCGCCGCGACCGCGGCCCTCGGCACGCTCAAGGGTCCGGTGCACGGGGGCGCGCCGAGCCGGGTCTCGGAGATGCTCGACGCGATCGGCACGGCCGACCGGGCGTCGGCGTGGATCGACGCGCGGCTCGCGCGTAAGGAGGTCCTCTTCGGCTTCGGCCACCGCGTCTACAAGACGGACGATCCCCGGGCCCTCGCGCTCCACGAGATCGCCCGCGCGGTCGCCACGCCCGAGCGCCTCGCCCTCGCCGAGGAGGTCGAGCGGGTCGCGCTCGCGGCATTGCGCCGCGCAAAGCCGAACGCGCGGCTCTACACCAACGTCGAGTACTACAGCGCGGTCGTCCTAGAAGCGGTCGGCCTACCGCCGGGGCTCTTCACCCCGACGTTCGCCGTCGCGCGCACGGCCGGCTGGGCCGCCCATGCGCTCGAGCAGGCGTCGGACAACCGGCTCATCCGGCCCGAGATCGCGTACGTCGGTCCGCCGAAGGGCCGGCGTTGGCCTCGGCCCGTCGATTGAACGGGCCTACGACTCGCCCTTCTCGTGGCCGTCGTCGTGGTCGACGACCTTGAAGTCGGCGTCGACCGCGCCCGGCGCTCCCGGGGGTGACTCGGCCCCGCCCGCGGGCGGCTCGGCCGGCGTCTCGGGCGGCACCCCGCCGGGGGGGCTCGCGCCCGACTGATAGAGCTTCTGCGAGATCGAGTGGAGCGCGCGCGTCAGGTCGTCGGACGCGACATCGATCTCCGACTTCGTCGCGTCCTTGCGGGCGACGACGTCGTGGACGACCTTCACCTTCGCCCGGACCTCTTCCGCTTGAGCGGAATCGATCTTGTCCTTCTGGTCCGTGATCAGGCGCTCCGCCTCGTAGGCGAGCGATTCGGCGTGGTTGCGCGCGGTGATGAGCTCGCTCCGCTCCTTGTCCTTCGCCGCGAACTCCTCCGCCTGGTGGACCATCCGGTCGACCTCGTCCTTGGAGAGCTTGGTCGAGGCGGTGATCGTGATCCCCTGCTTCCGGCCCGAGGCGAGGTCCTTGGCGGAGACGTTCAGGATCCCGTTCGCGTCGATATCGAAGCTGACCTCGACCTGCGGCACGCCGCGCGGGGACGGGGGGATGCCGGTCAGGAGGAAGCTGCCGAGGGCGACATTGTCGGCGGCGATCGGTCGCTCGCCCTGGAAGACCTGGATCTCGACCGACGACTGGTTGTCGGCGGCCGTCGTGAAGATCTGGCTCTTGCGGGTCGGGATCGTCGTGTTCCGCTCGATCAGGCGGGTGAAGACCCCGCCGAGGGTCTCGACGCCGAGCGAGAGAGGGGTGACGTCCAGCAGCACGACGTCCTTGACCTCGCCGGCGAGGACGCCGCCCTGGATCGCCGCGCCCATCGCGACGCACTCCATCGGGTCGACGCCGTGCTCGATCGGACGGTTGATCGACTGCTCGAGGAACTTCTGGACGACCGGCATCCGCGTCGGGCCGCCGACGAGGACGACGCGGCTAATCTGATCGTTCGAGAGCTTCGCGTCCCGGATCGCCTGCTCGACCGGAGCCCGGCACCGGTCCACGATGGGCCGGACGAGCTCCTCGAGCTTCGCGCGGGTGAGCTGGAGCGTGAGGTGCTTCGGGCCCTCGTTCGTCGCGGTGAGGAACGGCAGGTTGATCTGGGTCTCGACGGTCGAGGAGAGCTCGATCTTCGCCTTCTCGGCCGCGTCCCGGACGCGCTGCATCGCCATCTTGTCGCCCCG
>JASHUS010000202.1 GCA_030039865.1 Thermoplasmata archaeon | reverse complement strand
GTGACCTCCGGTTTTGACATCTTCTCGATATCGGTCGGCGGTGTCCGTGGGCCGAGCGGCAGCACGGCGACGATCATCGGGAACACCGTCCGGGTCGGGCCCGGGCCGTACACCGCCGCCTACGGCATCGTGGCGTACGGGGTCTCGACCATCTCGGACAACCTCGTGACCGGTACGGCGGGGTCCGACGGCGGCATCGCGGTCGTCGACACTTCCTCGATCGTCACGGACAACGTCGTCCGGAACTTCTCCTGCTACAGCGCACCCTTCCCGATCAGTCCGCCGTGCGGAGTCGACCCGCTCTACGACGACCAGGATCTCGGCATCTTCCTGGCCGGGATCGATCCCGGAACGCTCGTCGAGGGGAACACGATCGAGCGCGTCGATTCCGGAATACTGATCGATGGTCCGGGCGCCCCCGCGACCGTCTCCCACAACACGATCCGGAGCAGCACGTTCTATGG
The DNA here is from genome assembly GCA_030039865.1 of Thermoplasmata archaeon. Classification (GTDB taxonomy): domain Archaea; phylum Thermoplasmatota; class Thermoplasmata; order Lutacidiplasmatales; family UBA184; genus Lutacidiplasma. Next base: position 2,863 of record JASHUS010000202.1, on the reverse strand, counting down.
CCTCGAGCTGATCGACGCGAACCAGACTTTCCGGGACGACACGATTACGGGCGGACTCTACGCGGTCGCGGTCGGCGCGGACGCCTCGAACAGCCGGGCCATCCTGAGCGGCGACTCGATCCACGGCTACTCGGTCGCCCTGGCGCTTCTCGAAGCGAACTCCCCGTGGATTGCATCGGTCGTGGTTCGGTCGGCCTAGATCTCCGGCGATCGTACCGGTAACTCGAGTGGTACTGAGCTGGACAAACTCAAATCACGAACCCGATACCCAAGCCCGAGGAATCGTGTCGAGCACCCCGCCCTCGGCACCCCGAGTGGTGTTCGTCACCGGGGCGAGCGCCGGATTCGGCGCCGCGATCGCCCGGCGTTTTGTCCGCCAAGGAGCCCGAGTGGTCGCGATGGCCCGCCGCCAGGACCGGCTCGCGGCTCTTCGGGAGGAGCTCGGGCGCGACGCGCTCCTGCCGGTCGTGGCGGACGTCGCGGACCGCGCAGTCGTCGAGCATGCGGTCGAATCGCTTGCCCCGGAGTTCTCGGCGGTCGATCTCCTAGTGAATAACGCCGGTCTCGCCCTGGGGCTCGAGCCCGCCCAGCGGGCATCAGCCGATGACTGGGACCGCATGATCGACACGAACTGCAAGGGGGTCGTCCACGCCACGCGAGCGCTGCTCCCCGGTATGATCGCCCGGGGCCGTGGCCTCATCGTCAACATCGGCTCGACCGCGGCTTCGTATCCGTACGCCGGCGGGAACGTCTACGGCGCCACGAAGGCGTTCGTGCGGCAATTCAGTCTGAACCTTCGGAGCGACCTCCACGGGACCGGTGTGAGGGTGACGTGCATCGAACCCGGCTTGGCCGGCGGGACCGAATTCTCCGAAGTGCGTTTTCACGGCGACGTTGACCGCGCCCGGGCGGTGTACGCCGGTTCGAACCCTCTCACAGCGGACGACATCGCCGACGTGGTCGAGTGGGTAACGTCCCTTCCCGATCGGGTGAACATCAACACGATCGAACTGATGCCCACCGATCAAAGCTTCGCGGGCTTCCAGATCCGACGATCCTAGAGCGAGCACTCCCGTTACGGGCTCAACGCGAACCGACTTTCGCGTGAAAATCCGCCTTTCCTTCGGTCGGCCTCCCGACGCGCCGGAAGTCCGGACGGGTCTCGAAAACTCCATGGAGGGCGTCACCTGTGTCCCGCCACGCGCTTCCCGATCCGAGGAGCGCGAGGGTTGACGGATGTCGTTCGATTCCCCGCCCGCCGAGAGGTACGCGTACGGGCCCAACTCGTATCGGCGGATCGGTCTCTACTCGGAGTGGCCGGACTACCACACGTGCCCGTCGTGTGGCCACGAGTCGACCGATCACGAGGCCCAAGATCAGCGGAGCGCGGTATACTACCAGATCGATCCGAACGATCCCTCGAGAGGGACGATGGACATTCAGCGACACTGGGCGTTGATCGGTTGCAAGATTTGCCGTAAATGGTGTGGCTGGGCCGGCGACGAACCTATCCGGGCCGGCGATCGCGAGGTGGTGATGGTCAGCTCTGGCTGATCGACGTCAGATTGGCCGGCGCGCCATTTCGCCGCACCCGGTGGATGAATCGGGCCCTCGAGCCTTTGCCGTACGCTGGACGAACGGCAAGAACCGTCCTCCCCGGCGCAGACGAGGCGGCCATCGCGACGTCTATCAGGGTAGAGGCGTTCTCCCGCAACGCCTCGGTCGGGTGGGACCGGGGTTCCGGGAGTCCCGATGCGACGCCGTTTCGGCCGCTTGCGCGTCATCGCGGTGTTGGCGATCGTGCTCATCGTCGCCGTGGCGGGACTATCTTCTGTTCGCGACCTCAGTATGGGGTCCACCTCCGATCGCGACGTGTCAGGGGTGACTGCGGGCACATCTCTCGACCGGGACGCCTACCCTTCGGGAACTTCAAACGTCGCCGCCGCGAAGTCCATCGGTAGCGTGGCCGACACGCTGGTGCTCTCGAACAACACGCTCCTGGCGGGGAACTTCCTCGCCGAATCGGGAGGCACGCCGGTGTCGGTAGCGTACGACGCCGCCGAGGAGAGCCTCGACGTCGTGAACGCGGCATCGGGATCCGTGAGCGTCGTCAACGTCGTCTCTCGGGAGATCACCCACGTCGTACCGGTCGGCCTCGTGCCACAGAATGCGACGTTCGCTCCTCCCGTCGGAACCCTCTACGTGTCCATCGATCCGCTCTCCCTCTCGCTCACGGGCGAGGTCGTCGCCGTCAACACCACGTACGACACGGTCGTGGCGACCATCCCCATGCCCTCGTACAACCTCCCGTACGGGATGGCCTACGACACGAAGAACCGGGACCTGTACGTCGACGTCGCCAACTACTCCCTCACGGAGACCGGGTACGCCCTCGTCGTGATCTCGACCAGTTCGAACCGGATTGTCGCCGACATCCCGAGCGCGGGTGGCCTCTACGGGGGGGTCGCCTACGATCCGACCAACCACGACCTCTACGCGCTCAACGAGACTTACGGCCGGCTCGAAGTCGTCTCGGGGACCACCAACAAGGTCCTCGCGTCGCCCTCCCTACCGTGCGCCGCCGAGGACGGTGGGGGCGCGATCGGGTACGACCCGGCCAATCACGACATCTACGCCACGAGCGGCCAGGACAACGACGTCTGCGTCTATAGCGGCACGAACAATACGCTGGTCGCGACCGTGCCTCTCACGCCCGGACCGGTTGGGGGGGACTCGTCCTCTCTGCAAGCGATCGCGGTGGATGCCAAGGCGGACGACGTCTTCCTCCCGAGCATCGCCACGGGGTTCGTCACCGAACTGAGCGGGTCGTCGAACACCGTCGTGGGTCAGGTCCCGGACGGAT
>JASHUS010000201.1 GCA_030039865.1 Thermoplasmata archaeon | reverse complement strand
GCGGGCCGGCGCGCGGGAGGCGGGGCACGAGCCCGGGGGGCCGGACGTTTGCTGGAACGACTTTTCGAGGGCATTCCGCGGCCTTGATTCGGCCGCACCAAGCCCTCCTATTTATGCATTAGGACGTTTTGATTTCTCGACCCGCCGCTCGGCGGGCCGGTCGGGCTCGATGGTCTCCGCGGAACCTCCGGACCCGGCGGGCGAGACCGGAGACGGCCGCCCGCCGATGCGGCCCGAAACGGTCGTCCTCCTCGCGTCAGTGGCCCTGCTCCTGGTCTTCCTCGCCCTCGAGCCGTACCTCTCGTACGCCCTGTTCGGTTCCGACTCGGGCGAGTACTTCCGGCTGACGAGCGACCTCCTCACCTCGGGCACGCTCCCCCGCGGGAGCGCCTACACCGGATGGGGGACCGCGTACCCCGACTTTCCGGGGATCTATCTGCTCGCCGGGGCCGGCGCCGGCGGCCTTGGGCTGAGCGCGTTCGACGCGCTCACGATCATCATTCCCGTCGTCGCGGTACTCTCCTTCTTCCCGCTCTTCCTGCTGTTCCGGCGGCTCTACCCCCACGACACCGTCGCGCTGCTCGGCGCCGCCCTCGCGTCGGTCGCGATGCCGCGCCTGTTCTCGATCGCGCACCCGGCACCGCTCGCGCTCGGCGACTTCCTGTGCGTCGCCGCGCTCTGGATGCTCGTCGAAAGTCGGCGGGACGTGCGCTGGTACCTCCCCCTCGCGCTCACCGGTGGAGCGCTCATCGTCACGCATCACCTCTCGTCGTACTTCTTCGCGATCAGCGCGCTCGGCGCGATCGTCCTGCTCGAGCTGTGGCGGCCGCGCCTGTGGAGCGCGCGGTTCCCGCTGCGCGAGTTCGTCTTCCTGGGGGCGTTCGCGACCGCCACGTTCGTCTTCTGGTTCTACGGCACGACCTCGTTCGTCAGCGACGTGCTGCTCCCCGGCCTCGGGCGGGCCGCGTACGTCGGCTTCGCGCTCCTCGAGGGCCTCGCGCTCGTGGTCCTCCTGCTCTCGGCGCTGCTGGTGCGCTGGCGACGGGCGCACTTCGTCGCGCGCCGTCCGTGGGTCCGCTTGCCGACCGACCGCAGCTTCGTTCGGGACGCGGCCGCGATCGCGGTCGGCGTCTTCGCCGCCGCGAGCGTGCTCCTGTTCGTCCCCATCCCCGGCACCGGCCAGACGACGGGGCTCGGAACGGTGCTGTGGTTCACGCCGATCTTCGGGATGGGGATCGTGTGCGCCGGCAGCCGGAAGTTCCCGATGTTCTCCCGTCTCGGTCCGCTCGCGCTGACCTGGACCGCCGCGCTCGGGCTCTCGGCCGGTCTCCTGCTCATCCTATCGATCACGGGGACCGCGACGGGCAACGTCACGCTCCAGAACTTCGCCGCGACGCTGTCGCCCGAGCGGCACGTCGAGTACCTCCTCATCCCGATTGCGTTCCTCGCGGCGATCTCGATCGCCTGGCTCGTCGCGCGGGCGCGCGACGCGGGCGGGCGCCGCGCGATGACCGCGGCGATGCTCGGGGTCGTCGTGCTCGTCGCGGCGAACGCCGCGATCGTCTATCCCCCGCAGTCCTACTTTGGAGGGTTCGAGGAGGGACTCACGCCGGGCGATGCCGCGCTGTGGATGTGGGTCGGGATCGGGGCCCCGCCGACGTGGGTCGTCGCGAGCGACCATCGGCTCTCGTCGATGATCTTCGGCTTCGACGGGAATCCGGCGACCTGGGTCACGACCCCCGACCTGTTCAACGGGGCGAACTGGACCGGGGCGGCCGCGGAGTTACGGAGCACGGGGGCGCCGAACCCGGCGGATGCTCGGCCCGTGGACCTCGTCGCGGTCGACGGTGTGATGTACGCCGGCGTGGCGCTCAACCCGTCGAACCTCGCGCTCCCGCTCAGTGCCGCGGCGATCGCCTGGTTCGAGCGCGCGCCGTTCGTGCCGCTCTACGAGAACGGGCGCGACGTCGTCTACCTGGTCGACGCGACCGAGTTCCCGCCGTCGTAAGGCGCTTCGGTGCCGTCCGGTCGCCACACGAAGATCGGGGCGCGGCCCTCGCGGGCGAGCAAGCGAAGGTCGTCGCGCGCCCAGCCGAGCTTCGCGAGCTTACGCGCCCGTTCGGCGGCATCCGAACCGTCCGCCCGGTCGAAGTCGAAACCCCAGAGCACGATGCGACGCGCCCCGACGTGTTCGGCCAGGTACGCCGATCGATCGCCGTCGGTGAACCCGCCGACGTCGAGGAGGCCGTCGCGCGGCGGGCCGGCCCAGGAGCCGGCGAGCTCGCCCGGGAACTGCGGGACCCACTCGCGGACGGCGTCGAGGTTGTCCCCGTGGGCGTGCACGACCACCAGGCTGCCTCGGTGGTTCGCGGCGATCTCGCTGGGCACCGGCCCGTCAAGATCGGTCACGACGATCGACGGTACGAGGCCGGCCCCGAGACAGATCTCGGCGGCACCGTCCGCCGCGATCAGCACGGGCGCTGGCCGATGCGTTCGCCGCCGCCAGAGCGGCGGGGGACCCGCGCCGGGCGCGAGTCCGACGAGGATCGCCTCGCGACCCTCGAGCCGTCGCCGGATCCGAGCGAGCGGATCGGTCCGCGCGGCGGTCGGAAGGAGCGACTCGAGGAGCGCGGCGGCCGCTTCCTCCCGCGCGAAGTCGAACCCGAACGCCGCCCGGATGCGCTCGTACTGCGGGGCCCACGCCGGGTACTCCACGGGAGCCGCGTCACCGCCGTAACGCTTTATAATGAGGTTCCTCGTGCGACGGTCGGAGAGCCGCTGTGATGCGACCCCTCGCTCAGGAGATTCTCGCGCACTTGCCCAGCGACACGCGCCGCGGGCCCGAGACGCCGCCCCCGTCGAACGACGACGCAGAGCTCGAGGCCGTCCTCGCGTCGCTCAAGACCAACATCAAGGTCGTCGGGTGCGGCGGCGGGGGTTGCAACACGATCAACCGCCTGTCCGAGGAGGGCCTCTCGGGCGCGGAGATGATCGCCTGCAACACCGACGCGCAGCACCTCCTCACGATCCACGCCGGCCGCAAGATCCTCCTCGGGCGACGGCTGACCCGCGGCCTCGGTGCGGGGGCGCTGCCGCAAGTCGGCGAGCAGGCCGCCCACGAGGCGGAGGAGGAGCTCAAGAAGGCGCTCGCGAACTCGGACATGGTCTTCATCACGCTCGGTCTCGGGGGCGGAACGGGCACCGGCTCGGCACCGGTCGTCGCGCAGGCCGCCAAGGACGCCGGCGGCGGCAACCCGCTGACGATCGCCGTCTGCACCCTGCCGTTCGCGTCGGAGGGCCTCGTCCGCCAGGAGAACGCGATGTGGGGCCTCGAGCGCCTCCGCTCGACGATCGACACGGTCATCACGATCCCGAACGACCGCCTGCTCGAGCTCGTCCCCCGCCTTCCCATCCAGACCGCGTTCAAGGTCGCCGACTCGGTGCTCGCCCGCGCGATCCGCGGGATCACGGAGATCATCACGCGCCCCGGCCTCGTCAACCTCGACTTCAACGACCTCCGTACGATCATGAAGGGGGGCGGGGTCGCCCTCATCGGGATCGGGGAATCGGAGAGCGACAACCGGGCGGAGGACGCGGTCCTCGAGGCGATCAACTCCCCGCTCCTGCACGTCGATATCGGCGGCGCGACGGGGGCGCTCATCAACGTCACGGGCGGTCCGGACATGACGGTCAGCGAGGCGCAGAAGGCGGCCGAGGTCGTCCAGAAGACCGTCAGCCCGAACGCCCGGATCATCTGGGGAGCGGCCGTGGACCCCACCATGCAGAGCACGATCCGGGTCATGCTGGTCGTGACGGGGGTTAAATCCCCCCAAATTTTCGGGGGGTCTCCGAGCGGCGGCGGCCAAGGGCATAAGTCAAGTGCCGAGATCGACGTGGTTCGGTAAGGAAGTCGCATGGCGTTCCTCGATCGCGCACGCAACGTGCAGGACCGGTTCGACAACCGGCTCCGGACGATCGGCCACGGCAAGTACGGCCGGATCCTTCGGATGGCGCGTCGCCCGACCTCGGAGGAGTACGTCAAAGTCCTCCAGGTTACGTCGCTCGGGGCGGTCCTGATCGGCGTCACGGGCTTCGCGATCTACATCTTCTTCTCCCAGGCCGGTCCGTGGATCTGGGCGCATATCCTCGGGGGCATCTAGGCCCTCTCCCGGGCCCCGGGAGCAGCGGTCGCATGGCGGACGGCACGAACGACGAAGGCATCGGTCTCCTCTCGGGGGCCCCGCCCCCGGCCGAAAAGAAGGTCGAGGCGGCGACGCCCGCGTCGGCGGGGATCCCGTCGGCCGTCGTCGCTCCGGCCGCCCCGAAGCCGGATCTGACGAGCCAGCTCTCGCTCAAGGCGGCGGACGACACCGAGCGCAACGTCACGGCGGGCACGATCACGACCCTTTCGGCGGTCCTGACGAGCCGCGCCGGCGAGAGCGTCTCGGCTCGGCTCACGGTCGAGGTGGGGTACACCTCGACGTACCCGGGCGAAGGGGCCGAGTGGCCGGTGAAGTGGACCCCGCCCGGGCAGCGCCGGGCGGTCGAGCTGTTCCCGCGCAAGGAGAACTATACCGTCGAGCTCGCTCCGAACGCGGGCGTCCCGCTCTCGTTCGAGATCACCGCTCCCGTCGGCGTGCGCTACGGCGACCGCGTCGAGGTCCGCCTCAGCGCGACCGGGCCGGACGGCGGCGCGTCGATCAAGCTCACGCTCGCGTGCGTGGCCCGCCAGGCCGTGCTCGCGATCAAGACGT
>JASHUS010000020.1 GCA_030039865.1 Thermoplasmata archaeon | reverse complement strand
CCCGAAGGAGTCGGGACCGTCGCGTACCTCACGGTGGCCAACATCGACGACGCGATCAAGAGCGTCACCTCAGCCGGAGCGAGGATCGTCCAGCCCAAGACCGAGATCCCCAAGATGGGGTACATGGCGATCTACCTCGCGCCGGGCGACGTCCTCCAGGGTATCTACCAGGCGATGGGCCCCTGATCCTCCGGCGGGTGGGCACGCCTCCGCCGGCACGCATTTAGCCCGGACCCGGCGTACATCGCCGCGTGAGGAACGCCCGACCGATCCTGTTCCTCGTCTTTCTCACCCCGTGCGTCGAGTTCCTCACCGGGTCGACCCAGCTGGTCCCGGCGCTCACCGTGCCTTCGGCCGCGTTCACGTTCTTCCTCTTGACCTGGCCGAGCTACGCGTTGCCGGTTCTCCTGATCCGCGAGGCGGTCGTCGCGTGGAACAAGTGGATCGCGTCGCTTCTGGCCCTGGGGATCTCCTACGGGGCGTTGAACGAGGGCCTGCTCGCGAAGACGTACTTCGCCGTGAACCCGCTCTCACCGGAGGTGGTCGGCGGTCTCGGCCGCTGGATCGGGATCAACTGGCCCTGGGTGACCGAGATCACCCTCTTCCACATGATCGTCAGCATCTCGGTGCCGGTGATGCTGAGCTTCCTCATCTTCCCCGAGACCCGGTGCGTGCGGTTCCTCAGCGAGCGCGCGATTCGCTGGTTCCTGGGGCTCATCCTCTTCGAGGTGCTCGCCATTCTCACCCTGCAGTCGCTGTTCAGCCTGACCTTCCGGTCGCTGCTGCCGCTGATGTTGCTCCCGGTCGCCATTGTCGCCGTCGGAATCTATATCGCTCGGCGACTCCCGTTGCCAGACCCTCGGCGGATCCTGGTCGGCCGGTTCTCCCGGCCGCTCCCCCTGGTGCTGGCCGGTCTCGCCTTCTTCATCGTGACCTTCATCCCCGTTCTGACCTTCTTCCCCGTCCCCTTTGTCCCGGACGCGGCGCCCGGCGCGCTCCTGGGGTCCGTGGGAAGCTCCGCTGCGATCTTCGCCGCGATCTATCCGATTGGCGTCGCGTATCTCGCGCTGCGGTTCTTCTCCCGATACACTCTCAGCGAGATCCAGACCCTCTCACTCCTCACCGGGGCGATGCTGATCCCGCTCACCACGGCGATCGCAGTCCACGACCTGCCGTCCGGGGACTGGTTGGCTGCGGCGGTCTACATCGCCTGCATCGTAGTGGCCGCACGACGCATCCGCGCCCGAGCACCGTCGACGAAACCCGCGGGCTCGGTGCCCGCGACCGCGACCTGATCGGACGGCCAATCGGGGCCCGCCTCCGGGGATGCGCATAGGCTCATCACAGGGCAAAGGCTGGAGTCGTCCGCACCCGACCATGAGCACCCGTCAGCCCCAGATGTTCCGGGAGCTAGCGCGATACTACGATTCGATCGCCTCGTTCAAGGACTACCGGGCCGAATCGGCGGCCCTGGAGCGTCTTGTCCGTCGATTCCGACGTTCGAACGGCCGAGACTGGCTCGATGTCGCCTGCGGCACGGGCCGCCACCTTGAGCATCTCCGGAAGCACTACCGAGTGGTCGGGATCGATCTCAGCCGGGAGATGCTGCGAATCGCCCGTGATCGACTCCCCGGCGAGGAACTGCGGCGGGGTGACATGCGGACCTTCCGTCTCGAGCGGCAATTCGACGTCGTCAGTAGTCTCTTCAGCGCGATCGGCCACCTGAGGTCGGAGTCCGAGGTCCGCACCGCGCTTGCGAACTTCGCCCGGCACCTGAAGCCGGGCGGTGTGGTCCTCGTGGAGCCCTGGATCAGCCCCGACATGTTCCAGCCCGGCCACGTCCACGCGCTCAGCGGTCGCACTTCGGACGGAGTGATCGCTCGCGTCTCCTACGCCCGGCGACGCGGGTCTCGTTCGATCATCGAGTACAGTTACCTCATCGGTACGAAGGGCCGCGGGGTCGCGTACGTTCGGGAGATCGTGCCCGGACTCATGGTCGCTCCCGAGCGATTGGTCGAACTGGGGAACGCCGCCGGTCTCCGGGCTCGGTTCCTGCGTAGGGGACTTCCGAGCGGACGGGGTCTGCTCGTCGGCGTCAAGCCGGGAGCCGGGATCTCGCGATGACGGGTTCGGCGAGGGGTTGATTTCGACGGGCTCCTTTCGACCTGCGTTCGAGCGCGACTGACTTATCGAACTTCAGCCTCCGGTGATAACGGGTCCACGCCGGATGGCTGGAGATTCCGTCGGCCCCCCGCCCTGGCAAGTCGCGCCGTCCGATAGCGCCGCTGACGCCGTTCAGCCCTCGCCGGGTTCTGATACAAAGCGGATCTCTCGGACCGGGAGCATGATCTTCGCTGCGGGACTCGTGCTGATTTCCGTCTCGGTGTTCCTGCTGACGTATGTCGACTACGTGCTGTTGAGCGGACACCAAGTCCAACCGAACGAAATCGCCGGCGTCGGCGGGAGTTCTGACTTCTTGGCAGGTCTGGGAGTGCTCGTGGTAGTCGCCGGCTGGGCGCTCGACCAACGCGCAACGTATCGAGTCGCCGGGAAGACTCGGGAGGATCCCCATCGGCTGCGGGCTCGGATCGGGATGGCCGTCCTCCTGGCGGGTGCCTGTGGCATTGCCGTGTCATTCTTCTATTCGGCGTTGTTCGAGTTCGCCGAGCTGGCCAACTACAACGTGTCGGGACTGGTCTCGACGTGGTCCACGATAGGGCTCGAGCTCACACTAGGGCTCGGCTTCCTCGCCGTCGCGCTCGGTTGGTTCGTCTTCCATCGGGTGGCGCTCGAACGCTTGGAGGCTACCGCAGCTGGGTGATGCACGACGGGGGATCCGGCCCCGGTCGCCAGGCGGCCGAACCTAGGTTTCGCCGTCCGGCGAGCCCTCGGCAACATTGTACGTGATTCCGTACGGATCCCGAATGTACGTGCGGGGCACCCGGGGCTCGTCGAGCACGACCTTTCCGCCGTCGTCAATCAGCCGCTGCTTCGTGGCCGCGACGTCCGGGACGAGGACCTCGAGAACCGGCCCATGGGCCCGCCCCTTCTCGATGAAGAGGTTGATGTTCGGGCCGAGGACGCTGATCAGGTCGGGATTCTCCTCGGAGATCTGGAAGCCGAGATTCTTGACGTAGAACGCAGCCGCCTTCTTCGGATCGGGGGTCCGGATGATGATGTCGGTCCCAAACCGGTTCGACATGCTCGAAGGTAGGGCACGTGCCGAATAACATCCTCCCGCGTAATGGCCGTAGCGCCCCGTCTCTCTGCGGGGTCGCGGGGCGGAGACTCAGAGTTTCGGGGCGGGAGAGGTGAGGATGAAATGGTGGCACGCGACGCACCAGGGAGCCAGGCCCCGGTGGGTCGATCGGGGCGAACTCTCGACGGCGATCACGGAACCGCCGGTCGTACAACTCTGACAGACGCATCCGGGCTTGTTTTGCATGACCTCCTCCATTGGACGCTCGCAGTCTCCGCACATCTCATTCCTACAGCGAGACGCCGGAATAAAGACCTCACGGACAGGCCTTCCGGGGGCGCACAGATTCAAGAGCGCACCCGTGAGTCCCGAGATCGTGATGGTCGATTCCCAGACCGATCACTCTGCTTCGGGCGACTCGCGACTAGCGCTAGAAGTCAGAATCGGAGGATTGCTCTGGATCGTCGGTGCGATCCAGTTCGTCATCGCGATGATCGTGGTACAGCTCGCGTGGACCTCGCCCTACAATCTCGCAGAGAACGCCATCAGCGACCTCGGCGCGGCGCACTGCGCGGAGAACGCGATGGGCACGTCGTACGTTTGCTCTCCGCTCCACGTCGTCTTCAACGTCTCGATCGTGCTGCTCGGGATCCTCATCGCCGCGGGAGTCGTCGGGGCTCGCTCGGCGTTTCCCCCGGGCCGCGTCGCACGGGCGGGCAAGATTATCCTGGTCGTCGCCGGTGTGGGGGCCGCGATGGTCGGCCTCTTTCCGGAGGACGTCCAAGGCGTCGCACACTCGCTCGGAGCATTACTCGCGTTCGTGGGGGCCGCCGCGGCGCTGGTGCTCTTCGGAATCTCCATGATCGGGGACTCTTCCTGGAACGGGTATCGACAGCTTTCGTTCGCGTGCGGGATCGTCTCCGGGGGCACGATTGTCGCGTCGAACATCAGCGAACAGTGGGGACCTCTTGGTTTCGGCGGGCTGGAGCGACTGATCGTCGCGCCGGCCTTGCTCTGGCTGGTAGTTGTTGGCCTCCATTTCGTACCGAGGCCGATTCGCCGACCGACGAATGTCATCTCGACGGGCACATGACGGAGGCATTGCACGGGCGCAGCTCAGTTCTGTTCAGAATTTGCGCGACCTTCGCTGGTTACAATGATTGTCGCAGCGACCCGCCGGTCGGAACGATTAGCTCGAGCGACTCCCCACCCCTTAAGTAGTCTAATCGCTTAGTGATATTGTTAACTATGTGCGCCGAATCCTTGAGTGAGTCTCGATTGTCGACAGGATTCCTGACCGTACTGCCGAAGGACATCCGAACCCGAATTGGGGCCCGCGAAGGCGATCTCCTGCAGTGGCAGCTCAGGGGATCGGAGCTCGTAGTTCATCTGAGACGGCGTGTGACGATAGAAGACATCACCGGGCTGGGAAGCCATGGCGGGGACGCGGTCGCGAGCAAAAAGCAAGTGCAGGGGATGAGGAAGCGTGTTCGTTGACTCGTCATACTGGGTCGCGCTCGCAGACAAAGACGACCAGTGGCACGATCGAGCAGTCACCCTTCGGCCCGAGATTCGAGATGAGCCAGCACTTCTCGATCTCGTTGCGTCAGAGTCGCTAACTATCGTCGGCTCGCGACTCGGCGGCAAGGCTGCCCGAGAACTTTACAGATTTTTTCTCGACTCTTGCTCGCTCAGGTTGCTGGATAGAGAACTCCTCGACAACGCGATGGAGCGGCATCTCGCCCACGATGGTCAGCTGTCCGTGGCTGACTGTGCGACAATCGAGGCGATGATCCGCTCGGGGGACCGGATTGTCGTTTCCTTCGACAGCGACTTCGACTCTGTTCGAGGCCTCCATCGGGTACATTGAGCGGTTGCAGTGCTCGTTGCACACCTCGAACACCGGCGGCGCGCTTCCGAACTCACGAACGGAGGTGTCGAACTCGATCTAGCGGGATGGGCTGACTCACAGGCAGGATTATCAGGGAAAGGTCCATTCCCGCGCCTACCGGGTTCGCCACTCGCACGGAAGTGTAGACATGAGAGGGACGCAAGCGCTACGGGAGTTTTTGGGACGTAAATCGTCGAGGATCCGAGTCGCCGCCATCATTGTGATTCTGTTGGCTTCGATATTGGTTGGAGCGACCCTCGCGGCCGCTACGTTCGGTCCGGCCCCGCGATCGGTGCTGACCGTGGCCGGGTCCTCAGCGGGATGCTCCGTCGTGGTAAAGAAGGAGAACCAGGCGGACAATGCCGTTCAAAGCGCCATTAACACCTATCCGGGCGGCACGATTTGTCTCGACAAGGGGAGCTTCCCCGAGCAGCTGGTGATCAGCGCTTCCGGAACCACTCTGAAGGGAGTGGGCGATGCCAAGACGATCATCGATCCGAGCTCGCTGGTCGCGAACACGTACGATTACGACAGCGGTCTGCCGGCGGCCGCGATCATCCTGGTCGAGGGACCCAGCGGCACCCC
>JASHUS010000200.1 GCA_030039865.1 Thermoplasmata archaeon | reverse complement strand
AGGAAGCCATCGCCGAGCGACTTCACCTCCCGCCCGCCGAACCGCGCGAAGATCGGACGGAGCAGCGCTTGGTGCTCCCGACGCAGGCGTAGCGCGGCCGCCTCGTCCCGCTGGCCCAACCTCGTGAAGCCGACCAGGTCGGTGAACATGATGGCGGCCAGGCGACGGGTCAACGCATCGACCCCAAGCGCTGCGGGCCCTTTTGCCTTCGTCGACCGACTCGACGGCCGGGCGACCGACGTCTGCGGCGAGTTCATCCTCCCCGGTCGCGACCGGCGCGCGCGCCGCACGAGGGCGGATGTTGCTCACGACGTGCGTTTAATCTACCCGGCGAAGTTCCCGTCGCGTGGCCGTGAATCGCCGGCTCGCCGCGGTGATGTTCACGGATCTCGTCGGGTTTACCGCGTCGGCCCAGGCCGATGAGGCCTCCGCGCTGCGGATGCTCCAGGAGGAGGAAGACCTCGTTCGCCCGATCTTCGCCGCCGATCACGGGCGCGAGATCAAGTCGACGGGCGACGGGTTCCTGGTCGAATTCGACAGCGCGCTGCACGCCGTCCAGTGCGCGATCGATATCCACCAGCGGCTCCGCGAACGGAACTCCGTCTCGGGCGGCGCCCCGATCACGCTGCGGATCGGGGTGCATCTCGGGGACGTCGAGGAGCGGGGGAACGACATCTTCGGGGACGCTGTCAACGTCGCGGCCCGCATCCAACCGCACGCCCGCGCGGGCGGCATCTGCATCTCGGACCGGGTGTACGCTCAGGTACGGAACCAGATCCCGAATCCAATCGAGAGACTCGCGCCGAAGAAGCTCAAGAACGTCCGCGTTCCGCTCGACCTCTACCGGGTCGTCCTTCCGTGGGAGTCGTCGCGTCCGACGTCCGCCGACGTCTCCCCGACGCGGATCGCGGTCCTCCCCCTCCAGAACATCAGCCCGGACCCCAGCGACGAGTACGTCGCGGACGGGCTGACCGAGGAACTGATCAGCACCCTCTCGAAGATCCGGGAGCTGCGGGTCATCGCCCGCACCTCCGTCAACCAGTACAAGCTCTCCAACCGTTCGGCCGCCCAGATCGCGTCGGACCTCGACGTCGGTTCGATCCTGGAGGGCAGCGTACGCAAGCTGGGCAACCGGGTGCGCGTCACCCTCCAGCTGATCGACGCGACCACCGAGGAGCCGGTGTGGACCGAGACGTACGATCGACAGCTCGACGACGTCTTCGCACTCGAGTCGGAGATCGCCGACCGTACGGCGGGGTCGCTTCGGGTCCGCTTGCTCGATCCCGAACGCGACTCGATCCGCAAGGGGACGACGTCGAACGCGGCCGCCTACAGTCTCTATCTCAAGGGGATCCACGCGGCCCGCGAAGCCACGTACGAGGGGTACGACGAGTCGATCCGCTTGTTCGAAAGCGCGATCCGTGAGGATCCGGCGTATCCCCCGCCCTACTCCGCGCTCGCGAACATCTACGTCCTGCTCGCGGGCGAGACGCTCGCCCCGAACCGGGCCTTCCCGCGGGCGAAGGAGCTCGTCACGCGCGCGCTCGAGCTCGACCCCGACTCCGCCGAGGCGCACACCGCGCGCGGGAACCTCGCGCTCCAGTACCACCAGGATTGGGAGACCGCCGAGCGGGAGTTCAAGTGGGCGATCTCGATCAATCCGAGCCACGCGAACGCCCACTTCTGGTACGCGATGATGTTGAACGCCGCCCAGCGGTTCGATCAGGCGATCGAGCAGCTCCACACGACGATCGAGCTCGACCCGCTCTGGTCGCTGCCCAAGATGATGCTCGTCGCCGTGCTGTTCTCGGCGGGGGACTTCCGCACCGCGTTCGCGGAGGCGGAGGAGGAGCGGGACCGCGACCCCGGCGCGCCCGGTCCCCACATCGATCTCGGGACGATCTACGCGCGAACGGGACGGCTCGCGGAGGCGCGACGGGAGGCCGAGCTCTCAGCGGGCGACGTCAGCGAATACGACCGGATGAATCGGGCGATCCTCTGGGCGCGGCTCGGATCCCTCGAGGAGGCTCGGGCGTTGGCGGGGCAGCTCGAGGAGGCGGCGCGATCCGGCTACGTGAACCCTACGCGCCTGGCCGCGCTCTACGCCGCCCTCGGAGCGACGGAGCGCGCCCTCGCCTGGCTGGAGCGCGACTACGTCGAAGGCACTCGGGGCCTCTGGTTCGACTATCAACTGATGGCGTTCGACACCCTCCGACCCGACCCGAGGTTCCAGGCGATGCTCGAGCGGCTCCATCTGCCGGTCGACGTGACCCCGGTCGCGCGCTCGAGTTGAGCGACGCCGACCCGTTCGCGTCCGGTCCCGGCGGACCATGCGAGCGGAGCGTGCGCGTTACGCGGACGGCGGCGGAGGGGCCGGTTCCGAGGCCGCGGGGGGTGCCGGAGGGGCGGGGGGCGCCTTGCCACGGATCCGCATGAGGGCGACCGCGACGACCACCGCCACGACCAGGACGACCAGACCGATGATAGCGTAGGTGAGGACCGGCGGACCCGAGGAGCTCGACGGGAAGCTCAGGGGGACCGGCGTGGGGGTCGTGCCCGACACGTCC
>JASHUS010000199.1 GCA_030039865.1 Thermoplasmata archaeon | reverse complement strand
CCCGGGGGATGGCGGGTGAACGAGGCATCGCAGCCTCTGGCTAGCCACCCCACTGCTCGATTACGGCGTGCCGTTCGAGCCTACACCGGCCCGTAGAATTCGAGCCAGTTGCCATCAGGATCCCGAGTGTAGACGATGTTCTCGTGGGACTCGCGGATCCTGGCTACAATGGGGAACTTTCGACGTCGCAGGATTTCCTCCCAGCGGTCGACGTCCGAGACCCGGAAACCGAAGTGATCGAACTCCGTCCCTTTGCGGATGGGTACGTAGAAGCGATTGGATCGTGGGTAGTAGTTCAGTTCGATCCACTGCTTCGCTCCCGGGAAGATCAAGTGGATCCATTGCCCTCCGTGCTCCATTTGCCCTCTTCGAAGGATCTTGAAGCCCATTTTCCGATAGAAGCTCAGTGAACGAGCCACGTTTCGAACTCGTATGCCGGCGTACGAGAACTCAACTTTGGGCTGCGACATGCCGCTACCCACGACTTCCCCAGGGCCCATAAGCTAGCAATCAGTGTCTAATCCGACTCGAGGATAGACCAACGCCGGAGGTCTTTGCGTTGACAGCGGCAGGGCGAGGCCTCACCACTTCGAGCCTGGACGCGCTTTGGGATTTCGGCGATCCGAAAGGATCGGAGATTCGATTCCGAAGATTTGTTCAGCAGTTGAGGGGGGATGCCAGGCGAGATCTGTACGCTGAGGCGATCACACAGCTGGCCAGGTCGCAGGCGCTCCAGCGCAAGTTCCGAACTGCCCACCGCACGCTCGAAACACTTGTTCCGGCGCTTCCCAAACTGCCGGTCCGAGCAAGGGCACGCTACTTCCTCGAGCGCGGACGGGTTTTCAATTCGGGAGGTACGCCTCGAAAGGCGCTTCCGCTCTTCATCTCGGCGTGGCGGCTCGCGAGGGAGAGCGGGGATGATGTCCTCGCCGTAGACGCGGCGCATATGGTCGCGCTGGTCAAGTCCGGGGCAGACCAGATGAGGTGGAACGAGCGGGCCTTGGATCTTGCGGAACGATCGGGCAACCGAAGAGCTCGCCGTTGGAGAGCCTCCCTCCTCAACAACATTGGTTGGAGCCAGTCCGACGCGGGTGCGTACCGGCAAGCACTGCGTTCCTTTCGGCGCGCTGTCACCCTACGGCAGCGCCAAGGGGTCCCGAACGAGACAAGGATCGCGAGATGGTGTGTCGCGAAGACACTTCGGCTGATGGGACGTACGAAGCAAGCGCTCGCCATGCAGCAACGTCTGCTGAGAGCCTATCGCCGCGCGAGGAGCCGGGACGGGTACGTCTTTGAGGAACTCGCAGAGTGTCTACTGACGCTCGGGAGGACTCGAGAAGCGCGGGGATTCTTCCGCAGGGCGCACGCCGAGCTCTCGAAAGACCCGTGGCTCGTCGGGGCCGAGCCAAAGCGCCTGAAGAGGCTGCGCGAGTTGGGTGCGGGGCGATAGCCGCAGCCCTCTGTTCGTAGAAGCCTCCCCATGCCTTCCGGTCGATGGCCCACTGGCTGCAAGAGGCGTTGAGACCCAGAGGGCAGAACCGAAAAACTCGACTCAGGCGCCGAGGATTTTCTCACCGAACACGCGCATGACTTCGGGCCGATACCCGATCTTGCGGTTGATCGCAAGCATCGGAAGGTTGCGGCTGTCATTCCCGGTTCGAATGTACCGGAATCCGTGCGTGCGTCCGTATTCGATGGTCCGACGCTTGAGCTCGGTCGCCACCCCGAGTCCCCGGAACTCTCGTAACGTCGCGGTGTAGGATTGATGCAGTGCGCCCGGCTCGCCGTTGGATCGCCAGAGCGTCGACATGGCGACAAGTCGGCCATTTTTTCGGGCGAGGAAGAAGGCATCGGCAAGAAATCCCGGACCGCCGAGGTCCCGTTTGACGAACTGCTCGAAAGTGATGGGTGTGTACTCGCCGAGTCGGGGCTCGTCCGCGCTGGTCGCGACCGAGAGATCATACAGTTCACGAACGAGCCGGGGATCCCCCACATCTTCCTGAGCCAGCGTCGAAAACGTGAATCCGAGACGGCCCAGCTCGTCCGTCCGGTCCGGAACGGTCGGCGCGGTCGCCAACTCTACGCGGGACCTCCAGGCCCGGCGGCGCTCCACAAAGCCTTGTTTGGCGAAGAAATCGAGAGCACGGGTGTCGTCCATCCGGGCACCTGCCCAGAGTCGGCGAGCGTACCGCTGGTTCGCCTCGTCCTGAACCCGTGAAGCCAAGGCCAGGCCTACCCCACGGCCTTGGTGGCTGGGATCGACCGCCACTTCGGCCCAGAACGTCCGAGGGTCCGAGCTCTCGAGGTCGCTGAAGAGGTAACCGAAGGCGATGGCTTCGCCGCGGGAGATTTCCTCCGCGGTCAACTTGAGGTTGGTCAGAGGGGGCCCGAAAACCTCCTCGTCGAAGTGGCGCATCTCCTCGGCCGTCATTATGAAATCCGGAGCGACACGGTGGTGGACCATCGCCTCCAACGGGTAGTCCCTAGTCTCGAACGGCCGGATCCGATAGATGGACGCGTCCACGCTCCCCGCAGGTCGATAGCACGCTTGAGGGTGCCGTCGCCGCCGGAAAGCGAACGTCGTTCGGTTCCAATGTCCTCGGACCCGTCGGCGGTCTCGATGTGGATGTAAGAGGGGTTGCACTCAGCGAACCGTCAGGACTTTGACGGCAGTCCCGTCTATCCTCCCCGCCATGAAGGTACCGAGTCACGGCCTCGGATGGCCGAGTTGGATCGGAGTGGTGGCCAAGGATCTGGACGCACAGCGGCGGTTCTATCGAGATGTCCTGGGATTCGCCGAGCTCGCTTCGGGCCCGGATTGGGTGCATTTCGACTTCGGTAACGGGAAT
This sequence comes from Thermoplasmata archaeon, assembly GCA_030039865.1. GTDB lineage: Archaea > Thermoplasmatota > Thermoplasmata > Lutacidiplasmatales > UBA184 > Lutacidiplasma. The sequence continues at coordinate 272 of JASHUS010000199.1, read as the reverse complement.
CTTTTCGAACTGATCCGGCGACGAGATGTCCCGGAGTACGACAGCGTTCGCTGCCAGGTGGGCTACACAGTCGAGGACATCGAGGCGTCGCGGGCCAAACTGGTTGACCTTGGCGTCCAGATAGTGTCGGAGATCAAGGGAGACGCCGAGATCGACGGCCGATGGTGCTACTTCCGCGACCCGGAGGGGAACGTCTTCGAGCTCAAGGAGCGTCGCCGACGCTAATCCGGGTGCTGGGCTCTTCTCTTCCCGCCGTCTCCGAGGGTTCATGC
>JASHUS010000198.1 GCA_030039865.1 Thermoplasmata archaeon | reverse complement strand
TCGGCGGATTCGACGGGGTCCGCGTCGGGCAGGCCGAATCGACGGACGGCCGGACCGGCGTCACCGCGGTGTTGTTCGATCCTCCGGCGGCCACCGTCGTCGACGTCCGGGGCGGGGCGTCCGCCACGTACGATACGGCGTCGCTCGCGCTGGACGCCACGTTCGGTCGGCGGTGGGCGCTCTTCCTCTCGGGTGGGAGCCTGTTCGGGCTCGACGCCGCGCGCGGCATCCGTACGCGGATCCTCGAGACCGGAGGCGGTCAACGGCCGTTCTCGAACCCGAACCTCGTCGTGCCGATCTCGGGCGCGGCCCTGTTCGATCTGCCCCCGGAGCGCGCGGTCGTGCCGGACTACTTGCCGCTCGGGTACGAGGCCGCCCGTCGCGCGGATTCCGCCACGGTCCGGACCGGGCGTGTCGGAGCGGGAGCCGGCGCGAGCGTGGGCAAGTACCTCGGCCGGAAGCACGCGATGCCCGGCGGGATCGGTGCGGCGAGCGCGCCGCTCGAACCTCGCGGGCGGATCGGTGTCCTCGTCGCCGTCAACGCCGTGGGCGCGGTGCGGGACCCTTCCACTGGCACGTGGATCGCGGGGGCCCGCGATGGCCGAGGGCGGGTTCGACCACCGAGCGGTCCGACCCTCGGGGCCGCCCGCGCCCGCGGCACGACCCTCGCGATCGTCGTCACGGACCTCGCGGCCCCGCGCCCGGCGCTCGCGCGCGTGGCCGCGATCGTGCACGCGGGGATCGGCTCTGCGGTCTCGCCCTACCTCACGACGACCGACGGGGATCTCGTGTTCGTGGCTACCACCGAGAAGATCCGGCCGCCGGCGCGCGAGCGTCGAGCCGGAGAGCTCGCCGACGCGATCGGCCAGGTCGCCGCCGAGCTCGCCGTCGCGGCGGTGATCTCCGCGGTTCGGCCGGCCCGCCGTCGGCGGGGTACGTGACGGGGTTCAGCCGGCCCGCGAGTCGCCGGCCCGGCGGCGCAGCGATGTCCCGCGAAGCCCGCGAATGAGATCGGCCTTCGTGACGATCCCGCGGAGCTCGCCCCGCTGCGCGACGAGGATCGCCGGGTACCGACCCAGGATCGGCGGGAGGAGGTCGGCAGGGAATCCCTCGTCGACGACGGGGTAGGCGGTCTCGAGCACGTCCCGCACGCGGATCCGCCGGGCGGTGGGGGCTCCCAGGGCGCGCAGCAGCGCGGACTCGCTGAGGGCGCCCACGACCCGCCCCTCGTCCACGACGGGGAGTTGCGAGAAACCGCCCGTCTCCATCCGCTGGGCCGCTTCGGTGAGAAAGGCCGCCGAGCCGACCGTGACCAGCGTACGACTCGCGAGATCGCCGACCGTGAGCTTCGGCGCCGCGAGGCCCTCCTGCGCCTCGAGGTACGCGAGGATGCGCTGGACGAGCTCGTAGGACGGTTGGATCTGGCCCCGCTCGATCCGGGAGAGCGTGGCGTCGCTGCGACCGACCGCCCGAGCGAGGTCGCCGAGCGATACGCCGAGCGCCAGTCGGCGCCGGCGGATCTCGGTGAACGTGTCCATACGCGGGCCCCACCCGGCGGGCGGGATAAGGCTCGCCGGTGCCGGCCGGTCCTAAAGATAAAAGGGCCCGCGGCCCATAGAGGGGCGGAGACCGGCGATGGATTCGCGCGCCCGGCGGATCTCGTGGATCAGTCCACCGCCCGAGATCTGCTGCCTCTGCAAGGAGCCCCTCGGCGACCCCGCCGAGACGTCGTCCTGGAACGGCAATCCCGCGCACCGGGACTGCGTGCGGGTGCGCCTGATGCAACGCGATCCCGCGTTCCGGGAGTCGAGCGAGGCGGACGAGCCGTCGGAGGAGCCGTCCGACTCGATCGAGGGGGTCCTGCCCCGCGACGACGACGAGACCGACTTCGAGTGACGGCCCGCGCGCTTACCCCCGGGTGACCGTCTCCCCTCGATGTCGCACCCCGGGCGGCACAACCAATAAGAACCCCAACCTCGTGGACACGGTGTCCTCGGAAACGGGGTGAGCCGATACTTTGCCGGAAGTCGTCATTACCTGCGACTGGACGATGATGAGCAACCACCACGGGAAGGAGTTCCTGGGGTTCGGTACGACGACCCCCGCGTACGTCTTTCCGGAGCGCGTCTACCAGCGCCTCTTCTTCCCGACGATGCCGGTCGACGAGAACGGCTATCCCCGGCAGGCCCCGTACGGGATGCGCAAGATCGAGGCCGCCCTGATCGACGGCGGGTTCGACGCCCGGATCGTCCACCCGAGCTACCTCGACCGGTACATGCCCGGCGAGGCGAAGGTGCTCCTCGTCTCGGGCCACGACTACTTCGGGCTCAATCCGCCGAGCTCGACGTTCGGCGGCGTCATGAAGAAGGAGCCGCTGAACTGCGTCAACTTCAAGCGGATGCTCACGCAGCCCGCGGTCGTCGAGGCGCGGAAGCGCGGACTCAAGATCATCGCCGGCGGGCCGTGCGCCTGGCAGCTCTCGCCCGCGACGCGCATGAAGCTGCCGTTCAT
>JASHUS010000019.1 GCA_030039865.1 Thermoplasmata archaeon | reverse complement strand
GCGGAACTCCGAATTAATAGAGGAAGCTATCCTCATAGATACCCGAGAGACCCCCACGGGCCATTCGGACCCCATGATCCTTCCTCGCAGGGCCGCCGCGGTCACGGTTTCGTCAGGCATCGCGGTGCTCATGGTATTTGCCTTTCTACCGGGGGCGAGCGGCACCTCGACCGGTGCCTCACCCGCGTCGAGCTCGGCGGGCACGTGGGCCTACGGGGAGGTCCGGACGATCACGGTCCATCCGCTCTTGACGGCGGACGGCTGGCAGTACGAGGGAACGGTCACGATCGGTTACTCGGTCGTACTCAATCAGACGAACGGCACCACCGGGCCCGGAACCTTCGGCCTCTCCGTCGCGCGGACGGAGGGAGTGTCGATCGCGCTCGACTTCTGCCGACCGAGCTGCGCGGCGCCGCTCGCCTACGCCAATCTCTCCATGCGCGCGTGGGAGCGATCGGATTCGCTCGCGAACCTCACGACGAACGGGACCGTCAACGAGTCGGGGCTACCCGCCCCCGCGATCGCCCTGATCGACGCGAGCTCCACGACGCGCGCGAACGTGACGGAGACGACGTTCTCCGCGATCCGGGCGTCGGCCTCGAGCCCGGTCGTCGACCGGTCGAAGTACCTCAGCGCCGCGCTCGCGAGCGATGCCTCGGTCGCGTTCACGCCCGCCCTCGGGCTCGTGCCGCTCAACGTCCTCGGGCTCAACCCGTCGAGCGCGAACTGGACCGCTTCGAGCGCGTTCAATGCGACCGGTTCCGTCCGCAGCACGTACTACTACGCGTTCCACGGACCGATCGTCGGGAACCTGACCGAGGGACCGACGACCGTGGTCGGCACGTTCCCCGCGTCGGGGAACGTCTCGATCGCCGGTTCGTTCGCCTCTCCGAGCGGTATCTCCTTCGGCGGCGTCGGGACGTTCCCGGCCCTGCGGCTCAGCGTCAACGGCCCGTTCCTCCTCCAGGACGGGATCGTCCTGGTCCCCTCGAGCGCGGACCTCTTCGCCGCAGCGAGCCATCCCTGGGCGGCCAACCAAGCGACGACCGCGACCGCCCAGCTCGCCACGTTCGACCTGGCGCCCTACCTCGACGGGCACCTCGGCCTCGTCGCGACCAGCCGCAGCTACGCGTTGACCTCCGCGAACCCCGGCGAGATCACCGGACCGGCCACGGCGAACGCCACGGCGATCGCGGCGGAGGTCGAGCCGCTTGCTTCGAACCCCGTGGCGGCGATGACCCTCCAGGCGCAACCGATCCCCGTGGGCACGGCCGAGTCGAACTCCGAGTGCCTGGTCACCGGGGCGGGCTGTTCGATCTCCTCGCAACTTCCCCGCGCCCTCTTCGCGACCGCCCTCGTCGCGGGGGTCGTGGTAGGGGCCGTCGCGCTGATCGTCGCGGTCGTCATCGTCGACCGACGCCGACTGCCGCCTCCTTCGTATCCCAACTCCCGGCTGTACCCGCCGGGCCCGGGCGGACCCGCCGTACCGGCCCGGGCTCCCGCCGCCCCCCAGCCGCCGGCCGAGGACGACCCGCTCGACCACCTCTGGTAGGCCCGCGACGTCGGGCGGAGGGCCCCGGATCAACGCGGCGTTTTCGCCGGCGCGGCCGCGACCGGATATCGGAGCAGCGCCGCGATGCCACCGAACGCCTTCGCGAGCATCTCGCCCTCCTCGCTCTCCGTCGAGATGAGCCGGGCCGATGCGCCGGACGCTTCCGCGCGGCGGAAGAGGCTCTCCACGAAGTCCTCGCGCCCCACCTCGGTGACGGACCGCTGCCCGCAGTTGGGACACGGCTGGTCGAGCACCGCGTCGATCTCGGCGTCCGGCAGCGATCGGACGAACTCATGCTGGCAGGCCGTGCAGCGGAAGGTGACGCGCTGCTGACGCAGGCCATCGGAGATCAGCAGTGTGTCGACCGCGCCGATCTCGAGCGCGTGGTTGACGTCGCGCGGGCCGTACGCGGCGAGGCCCGTCTCGGCCTTGCGGATCTCGCTCAGGAGGCGCTGGATGATCCGCTTCTCTTCGGTGATCTCGAGGCCGTGGAGGGTCTGGGTCGCCTTCTCGACGAGCTCGCGGAGCCCGTACTCGTCGGTGTAGCCCGTGTCGAAAAGCGGCTGGACCACCTTCTGCTGGAGCTCGTACTGGAGGTAGCCCTCCTTGTAGAAGTACTCCTTCGTGGCGCCCGGCCCGCCGAGCAGGATGCCCTTGAGCGTATCCTTGCGCGGCAGGAACAGCTCCGACGACATCTCGCCGATCTTGACGAAGAACTCGTGCGCGGCGTGCTCGATCATCCGCTCGAACCGGTGCTGCGATTGGCCACCCCGGCCGTGCTTGCTCGGCACGAGCGACTGGCGGTTGCGCAGCGGCTCGATGCGTTTGCCGCGCAGGAGACCAATCGTCACCTCGGCCCGGTCCATGACGACGAGCCCCCACGTCTCGGGCTCGTGGACCATCGACAGCAGAGGGTCCAGGAAGAACGAGGAATCGCACCGGTAGAGGTACGTGTTGAGCGGCTCGGGCGGCTCGACGATGAACGTCACCGGCTCGTCCTTGTCGGCGCCGATCGCCTTCCGCCCGACGAAGAAGGCGAGACCGTTCGTCGGCACCTCCTTGAAGCTGCGGACGCGGCCCATCAGCGACTCGATCGCCCACATCACGTTCTTGCGCGTCGTCCGGCTCTTGATGTTCGAGCTCTGGGCGTACTCGTTCCGCAGGTACGACATCACGTCGAACAGCTGCTTGCCCGGGGGTACGTAGAGCGAGATCAGCTCGGTCGCCCGCCCCTTCGCGCCCCCGATCTCGTCGAGCTTGCGCTGGAAGGAGTAACGAGCCAGCTGGGCATCCGCCGACGGAGCGCTCACCGCGCCTCCGGGAGCGGCGGTGCGCTAAAACCTACGGTCGGAGTCGTCCCGTATCCCGCACCGGCCGAACGGAGCCGGCGCCCGGCCCAGGGGCGGAGGAGTCAGAGCAGACGACGGACGTGCTC
>JASHUS010000197.1 GCA_030039865.1 Thermoplasmata archaeon | reverse complement strand
CGACGTCCATCGCGCGCGTCTCGAGCTCCGTCGGGTCGCGGTCGAGGAGCGCGTAGAGCAGGTACGCCGCATGGGAGAGCTCGGGACGGCTCGCCACCGGCGGTCCGCGCGCCCGGCGACGTTGGAACTGCCCGAGGATCGTCGGCAAGGCGGCGGTGAGGCGCATCGCCCCGGCGATCGCGCTCGCGTCCGCCTTGGTCTCGGCGGGCTCGTACATCGCGAGCGAGCTCACCGCGCTGCGGAGCACGTCCATCGGGTGCACGGTCACGGGCACGCGGTCGATCTCGCCGGCGAGCTGCGCCGGGATCGCCCGTCGGGCGACGAGCTGGGCCGAAAGCTCGTCGAGCTCGGCCCGGGTCGGGAGACGCCCGTTCCACAGCAGGAAGGCGACCTCCTCGAAGGTGGAGCGCTGCGCGAGGTCGCGGATGTCGTAGCCCTGGTAGATCAGGCGACCTCGCTTGCCGTCGATGAAACAGATCCGGGACTCGAGCGCGACGACGTCCTGGAGACCCTTCTGGACCTCGCTCGTCGCCGTCATCGCCGCCCGCCGGGGGAGCGCGCGAACCGGCGGTCGTTTAAGGCGTTTTTACGGCCGCACTGGGATCGACCGCCCGCGCCGGAGCGGGCGCCGGTGCGGGCGCGGGAAGCTCCGGCTCCGATTCGGCGCGCCGCCGGCGATTGTGCGCCACGGTCGCGGCCGCCCAGAGCGGCAGGGAAACGAGCAACGCGCCGCCCGCGACAAGGAAGACGAGGCGGTAGCTGCCGTATACCGCGAGGATGCCGGAGAGACCGGCACCGAGCACCGCCGCGATCCCTCCGAGCGCGCTGTTGAGGCCGAGGATGCTCCCCGCGTCGCGGCCGGCGAGGCTCCGGAACAGCATCAGGGAGCTCGCGGTCGTGTAGATCGCGATCGCGCCGCCCAGGATCCCGTAGAGCACGACGTTCGCCTCGAACTCGCCCGAGCGGGCGAGCAGCACGAGCGTGATCGCGCCGGTGGCGAGGTAGCCGAGGCAGCGCAGGTACGTGGCCCAGTGGACGAGACGGTCCGGTCCGAACCGGTTCGAGAGGCCGCCAGTGAGGGGATAGACGGCCGTCTGGGCGGCGTTGTTCGAGAGGTTGACGAGGAAGATCGCCGACGCGCCGAGGCCGGCGGCGTAGAGGAACGGCGTGTAGGAGATGTTGAAGAGGTTCGCGGTCAGGTTGAACAGGAACGTCGCGATCAGGATCAGGGGGAGCTCGTGGTGGAGCTCGGCGCGGGCCCAGTCGCGGAAGCGACGCAGCGGGCGCGGCTTGATCTTCGGCCGGTGCGGGAAGAACGGCACGAGCATCTTCGACGCGGTGACCGAGCGCAGTCGGGAGGCGAGGCTCTCCGGGTGGTGCGCGACGTGGCGGGTGGTGAGCTTGCGCGTCGATTCCCGGATGCCGTACCAGATCGCGATCGCGCTGACGACGGCGAGCGCGCCGAGCAGGTAGAGCATCGTGAACAGCGTGTCGTTCGCGAGCGTCCAGAAGTACCCGATCGCGAGGCCGGCGACCGAGCCGATCATGCTCATCGACTGGAACGACGCGAAGGCGCTCGCGCGCTCGCCCTCGCTGAACTTCTCGAGGATCAGCAGGTTCGACGCGCTCGCGCCCGCGGGGCTCAGCGCGCCGATGACGGCGTAGATCGCGAGGAGCTCGGGGATCGACACGACGTGGACGAGCGCGACGTAGAGGCCGGCGTACCCGGCGTAGTTGATGACGAGGAAGAGTCGGCGCTGACGGTACCGGTCCGAGAGGTGTCCCCAGACGACCGAGCTCAGGATCACCGCCGAGTTGAACAGCGTCGCGGAGAGCGCGACGTCCGCCCACGAACCGTGGAGCGGGATCAGGATGAGCAGGGGAAGCACGACCCCGAACCCGGCGGTCGACGCGTTGATCGGCACGAACGCGAGGAGCCAGGGTCGCGTGACCAGTCGGCCCGGCCAGGTACGGAGGGAGAGGGCCATCGTCCGAGCCGGTTGCTAGAGGTCCCTTACTTAAGCGGGGAATATTCCACTCGCAGCGAATCGACGCCGGCCGCCGGGACTGCGCGCGCCGGCGATTCCTCCACCTCGACATACTTATAAGTCAGGGACCATCTCGCGCGCGATTAGCTGGGAGATCCGCGTGGCCATCGGTTTCGTCCTGATCAGCACCGCCCCCGCGAAGGAGCACGAGGTCTACACGGAGCTCCTGCGCGTGAAGGGGATCGTCGAACTGCACCCGCTGTTCGGCGAGTACGATCTGATCGCCAAGGTCGAGGCCGAGGACTTCAACGCGCTCGGTCAGCTGGTCGTGGACAAGATCCGGTCCGTCTCGGGGGTCATCGACACCAAGACGCTCACCGGCATCAAGTTCTGAGAGAGAGGTACGCAAGGGATGTTCGCAGTCAGGGGGGCCTGAGGTTGGTCGACTTCAGCCAGTGGTACAACTTCGTCGCGGTGCTGTTGCTGGTCTTCGCCCTGTTCCTGATCCTCGCGGGCGTCTTCACGGCCTACTTCGGCAGCGGGAAGAGCCGCACGATCGGCGTCGTCCTCCTCGTCGTCGGCCTCGTGGTCGGGTTCCTGATCGGCTTCGCCTACCACGCGGGATCGCTCGGCGGCGGCTCGGACCACCTGGGCTCGCTGGTCTGGCAGGCGTTCCTCGTGATCATCGCCGCCGTGATCGGCGCGCTCGTCGCGGTCGGGATCTTCCTGGTCGCGATCATGAAGTCCTGAGCGGC
>JASHUS010000018.1 GCA_030039865.1 Thermoplasmata archaeon | reverse complement strand
CGCGCGCCGCGAGGCGAAGAAATGGAATCCCTTGCGGGCCCAGTCAATGTAGCCGAGGAGGAGGCGGTCCGGGTCGTCGGACTGCTGGACGGCGACCTCGGCCTCGCGGTCGGTGCGAGCGAGGGCGGCGAACGACACCTCCCCCGACTGGACGGGGAACGCGACGACCGTGGGCGCGCTCGGCTCGAGATAGAACTTCAGCAGGCCAGCGAGCGAGCGCGCCATGGGGTCGCCGTGGCGGGCGAGCCGCTCGAGGCGCTTCTCGTCGTCCCGCGCCTCGCGGACCTCCTCGAGCTCCGCGCGGCGCCGGTCGAACCGGTCGCTGGGGCAATCCGGGCCAAGGCGCGGGAGGAGCGAGTCGATCGACTCCCGCAGCACCTTCGCCCGCGCGAGCAGGTCGTGCTCGCGCACGCCCGAGCCCTTCCGGATCCGTGCCATGGTCGCGTCGCCGGCCCGACCCGGGGGCCGTACTTATGGCGGACGGGGTCTAGCGGCGGCACGCGTCGAGGAAGTGCCGGAAGATCTCCGTGCCTCCCTCGGTATGTTCGACCTCGGGGTGGAACTGGACCCCCCAGATCGCGCGGTCCGGATGCGACATCGCCTCGACGGCGCACGCGGGGGAGTGCGCGAGCACCTCCCAGCCGGGCGGTGCCTCGACGACCGCGTCGTTGTGGCTCGCCCAGACCGTGAGACGATCCGGAAGCGCGCGGAAGAGCGGGTGGTCCGGACGGTCGACCGTGAGGTCGACCCGTCCGAACTCGGGCGCCGCGGCGTGGGCGACCTTCCCGCCGAAGTGGCGCGCGAGGAAGTGGTGGCCCACGCAGATCGCGAGGACCGGCACGGGCGACGCGTCGATCCACTCCGCGACCCGTCCGAGCGGCGCATCGGTGCCCTCGAGGCTCAGCGCGCCGCCCGACAGCACCACCCCGTCGGCGGCGAGCGCGTCGAACGGGGTCGTGTTCGGCACGATGCGGCTCTCGGCCCCGAGGTCCCGGAGGACCCGCCACTCGCGGTGCGTCCACTGCCCGCCGTTGTCGAGCACGGGGATGTTCATCGGCCCCGCTCCTCGGGCGGGTCGCTCCCGCCGGCCGGTCGCTCGGCCGAGAGCCGGTCGACCGTCGATTTGAGCTCGCTCACGTCGCGTCGCATCCGCAGCATCTCCTCCTCGAACGGGGTGAATCCGGACGGGCTCAGCACGCGCTGCGTGAAGTAGATGCCCACGAAGATCGCGCCGACGAGCGCGAGGATCGTGACGAGGACCAGCGCAAAGATGAGCGCGAGCGGGTCCCCGATCCAGTCGGCGACCGGCAGGCGGAAGACGTGGCTGACCTCGAGGACCTCCACGACGAGCAGCACCGCGATGAGCGTCAGCCAGAGCAGGGTGACGATCCGGGACGGTCTCACGTGAACCCTCCCGCGCTGACGGTCGCGAGCGTGATCGGGAACGGCAGGCTCGAGTTGTCGACCGGTACCGAGCTCGGCACGGCGACGCTCGCCGTCTCGCTCACCGCGTTGAGGACCTGGCCCGACGCCCCGCTCGTCACCTCGAACGCGAGCACGCCCCCGTACCAGGCCGAGCCGCCCGAGCTCGAATAGTAGGCGGTGACGTTGAGCGCGATCGGGTTGTCGACGGAGGCGTAGCTCGACGTGAGGACGAAGGTGTCGTTCTGCCAGATGTTCCATCGGAGCGACGTCCACGGGGTCCGGCCCACCACGCTCCAGTTGAAGCCCAACGCGACCCCGATCCAGATCTCCGCGTACCGGACGGTCGTGCCGAGCCCGTGCACGTAGAAGTGCATCGTGGCATTACCGGGCAGCCGGTCGACGACCAGCTCGGCTTGGGTCAGGATGCCCGGCGCCGGCTGGCCGCTCGAGACGAGGACCGGCGTGATCAGGATGAGGACGATCAAGAGCACCGTCACCGCGACGAACGGGAGCGGCGCGTAGCGCGCGAGCCGCGCGAACCGCCGGCGCGGGCCCGGGGAGACCGCCATCAGGCGGCCTCGCTCTCCGCCTTCCAGCCCCGATAGAGCCGGTGCGGCACGCCGAGATGATCGAGGACCTTGCCCGCGAGGTAGTCGGTGACGTCGTCGATCGACTTCGGGTGGAGGTAGTAGGCGGGCGAGGCGACGACGACCACCGCCCCGAACTCGCTCAACGTGCCGAGATGCCGCAGGAGGATCGTCGAGAGCGGCGTCTCCCGAGGCACGACCACGAGCGGACGGCGCTCCTTCAGGTGCACCTGGGCGGCGCGCGTCAGGAGGGAGTCGCCCAGCCCCAAGGCGACCTTGGCCGCGGTATTGCCCGAGCACGGCACGATCGCCATCCCCCGCGTGGGCCGCGACCCGCTCGCGATCGGCGCTCCCAGGTCCGTGTCCTCGTACGTCCGGTCCGCGTAGGCGCTCAGCGCCCCGACGTCGAGGTGGCACTCCTCCGCCAGGACGGCACGGCCCCCGGCCGAGACGACGAGCGCGACGGGCACGCCGGCTTCTTTCAGCGAGCGCAGCACGCGGACGGCGATCGGAGCACCGCTCGCCCCCGAGACGCCCACGACGATCGGAGGATCCTCCGCCACGACGCCTCTCCGGTTTCTTAAGAAGCAGCACACGCTCGGCCGATAAGACCGTTGGCGGGGCGGAAGCGTTGGGGCGTCGAGCGGCGATCGTAGGGGCCGGACACACCCGGTTCGGCGCGCTCGAGGCCGGGCCCCGCGAGCTGCTCCGCACCGCCTCCGAGCTCGCGTTCGCGAGCGTCGATCGGGGGTTCGACCGGCGCGCGGTCGAGGAGGTCGTCCTCGCGACCCTCGGGTTCGGCGGCTGGCAGATCGGCAACGTTTCGGCGGTGCTCGCGGAGGAATCGGGGCTCGCCGGGACTCCGACGATCCGGGTCGAGAACGCGTGCGCGTCGGGCGGGTTCGCACTCCGCGCCGCGGTCCACGCGATCGAGTCCGGTGCGTGCGACCTCGCGCTCGTCGCCGGACTCGAGAAGATGACCGACGTCGCGAGCGCGCGGCGGCGCTACTGGCTCGGGGTCTCGGGCGACACCGAGTGGGAGCGCTCGGCCGGCCTCACGTTCGCGGGCGTCTACGGGCTCATCGCGTCGCGCTATCTCGCCGACCACCCGGGCGCGGCGGAGGCGCTCGTCGCCGTCGCCGTGAAGAACCACGCGAACGGCGCGCGGAACCCGAACGCGCACTTCCAGAAGATCGTCGACGCGGAGACCGTGCGACAGGCCCCGCGCGTCGCCGATCCGCTCGGGCTCTACGATTGCTGCCCGGTGAGCGACGGGGCGGCGGCGCTCGTGGTCGCCCGAGCGGAGCACGCGCGGCGGTACACGGATTCCCCCGTGTACATCGACGGGGTCGGCGCCGGCTCCGACCGTCTCGCCGTGCAGGAGCGGCCCGAGCTCACGCGGTTCGCGGCCACCCGACGGGCCGCGGACGAGGCGCTCCGCTCGGCGCACGTCGAACGGGCGGCGATCGATTTCCTCGAGGTCCACGACTGCTTCACGATCGCCGAGCTGCTCGCGATCGAGGACCTCGGTTTCGCGGGACCGGGCGAGGCCGTCCCGCTGACGCTCGAGGGCGCGACCGGGCCCTCCGGACGTCTTCCCGTGAACCCCGATGGGGGTCTCAAGGCGAAGGGACACCCGATCGGCGCCACCGGCGTGAGCCAGGCGTACGAGGCGTTCCTGCAGTTGCGGGGCGCGGCCGGCCCGCGTCAGGTGCCCGGGGCCGAACAGGCGATGCTCCACAACGTCGGCGGCGCGGGCGCGACCGCGGCCGTCACGATCCTCTCCTCGGGGTGAAGGATGCGTCATCTTCTCGAGGCCAGCGCCGCCCTGTCCCCCGGGACGGCGGACGGCCTCCGGGTCCCGGGCGCCGACGAGGACGTGCTCGTCGCCCTGTCGGCCGCGCTCGACGGGCTGACCGAGGAGCCCCGGCCCGCCCCCGGAGGGCTCGATCTCGAGCTGGTCGCGCCGCTGCCCGTGAGCCTCGACTGGGCGCTCGGCACGTTGGTCGCCTCCGATCTCTCGCTGATCCGGGGCGACCAGAACGGTGCGGCGCTCGCCGCCTCCCTCGCGGCGGCGGAGAAGGGGGGGGCGGGCGACTGCCTCGTCCTCGCCGCGACCGGCTACGGCGATCCGAGCGCTGACGGCGCCTCCCCCTCCCCCCCGGGCGCGGGCGCGGTGGCGTTCCACTTCCGGGAGGGCGAGGG
>JASHUS010000196.1 GCA_030039865.1 Thermoplasmata archaeon | reverse complement strand
GCGAGTCCGATGATCCGCGTCTTGCGCGAGGCGCGACGGCTCGCGTCGAGGAAGTCGTGCAGTACCTCGAGCCGTGTGCGGTAGGTGCGCGCCATATCCACCGGACCCGGTGGCCGCACCGCCGGAGCGTCCGGAGTGAGTCGAAGGCGTGACGCGATTTAACGGTACCCAAATGCGCCGGTGCGTCGCCTACGTCGACCGCTCGCCCGACGGCGCCGACGGGTCGACGACCAGGGCGATCGACGCGGCAACCGCCGGTCGGACGGTCGCGACCACGGGTGGCGTGCCCGCGGGCCTGTCCTTGGCGATGAAGTCGCCCATCGACGGACGGCTCACGATCGCATACCAGGGAGCGAGCGCGTCGATCAACGCGCCGACGAGACCGAGCGCGACGAACCGCAGGATCGAGATGCGCCGGCGCACGTAGGGCGCGTGCATCCGGTAGCCTTCCACGTACGCCGTCACCATCGAGACCCAGACGAAGCCCGTGAAGATGCCCGTCACGAAGAGCGCGGGCCCGTAGTGGAATGCCAGGCTCGCGAGCAGCACGGCGATCGAGGGCAGTGCCGAGAACCAGGAGAGGGCCGAGTAGCCGAGCGAGAGGCGCCGACGCGCCGGCAGCTCCTTCGAGTGGAGCGCGGCGAAGATGACGCCGTGCATCCAGCGCCGACGCTGTTTGAGCTGGTCGCGCACCGAGAAGGCTCCCTTCTCGTAGGCAAAGCCCTTGAGCACCCCGAAGACCGAGCCGAACTTCGTGCGGACGCGGATCTCGAACGTCAGGTCCTCGGCCGGCGAGTAGCCGCGCGTGTCCCACCCGACGGAGTCCTCGATGTCGGCGCGCACGAGGATGTGCGATCCGTGGAAACCGGCGGTGGGGTTGCCCGGCATCGTCATCGAGTCGAGCACCCGGAAGTCGTCGTACGAGCGCGTGACCTCCTGGATGTGGCTCGCCGTGCCGGCCCAGTCGATCGGATAGATGATGATCCCGACGCCGACGAGCTTCGGGCCCCGGATGAAGTCCCCGATCCCCGCGAGCGTGTCCTGGCCGACGCACGTCTCCTCGTCCTGGTGGTAGATCCAGACGCTGTCCGCCGAGAGACCCTCGCGGCCCCGCACCTCGCAGGCGTACTGGAGCGCGCGGGCCTTGCCGCGCGTGACGAGCTTCGTCTGGTACTCGTGCGGTACGACGAGGACGCGCGCGCCTTCCCGGCGCAGCGCCTCGTAGGTCTCGGGCGAGCTCGCGTAGCCCTCCGGCTCGACCACGATCCACAGTCGCGGAACGAAGCCCTGGCGGGGCGTGTTGCGAGCCCAGAAGAGGACCGAGCGGGCGCTCTCCGCGAGCGCGTGGTAGTTCCGCCCGATCGCCGTGATCTGGAAGATGACGCTCGGCGCCTTCACCCGTCCACTCCCGTTTCCAGGTGGTTCCCCTTGAGGACCCGCTGGGTGCCCCGGAACGAGAGCACGAAGAACGGTACCGGCAGGATCCAGACGATCGGCAGGAAGGCCAGCCACGGCACGGGCGTCGGCTCGTGCGCGAGAAGGTTGAGGACCTCGAGCGCGCCGCTGATCCCGACCGCGAGCCCGATCGTCCAACCGAGGAGCGAGCGCCGGCGCGACTTGAGCTGGGCCACGGTCGTGTCGTAGCGTTCCGCCGTGAACTCCTCGAACTGTGCGCCGGTCGCGAGGACCGGGCGGACCGGTAGCGTGTCGTTCACGTCGGCCGACCGCGTGCGGACCGGCGGTTCATCGGACTCGTCCCACGCGGCCCTTGCGGTCGCCGGCTTCGCGGGCCGATCGAAGCCCGCGCCGACCTCGGAGACCAGGAACTGGAGCTCCCGGGCGGCGCGTCCGAGCTCCTGATGGATGGCTTCCAGATGATCGTCGACCGCGCGGGAACGTCCGCCCGACTTCTCGACTTCCTGACCCAGTCGACGCGTCAGGCGGTCCGCGGAGTCGATCCGCTTCTCGAGATACAGGACCGGAACGCCCTCGCTCGCCGGGAACGGCGGAAGGAGCGAGCCCACGGTGCGCTCGTTCCCCTCCCGGTCCGGAGCGGCATTGCCCAGCACCGAGGCTCGGGCTCGACGTAGCTCCTCGGCGAGGCGGTCGAGCTCCGCCAGCGTGGCCGCCACGGCCTCGGGGCTTGCGACGGTGACCCGGAGACGGCGCCGCTGCGCGGAAATCTCCGTCGAGAGGGGCAGTTCCGATGCCGAGCTCGGGCCCGCGGGTTGGGCCGGTACGGGCGTCGGATCCGACAGTGTGCCTCCGCGGGGATTCCCCGGACGCCCGAGTCGAGTCGGGCGCAAAGTCTCCCGCGGCTGGTTACTGTCTTGTTACCGGGATATTAACCTAGCTGCGATTTCGGGACGCAGGCGAGTCGCGTATCCGCTCGGTGACGGCCGGGCACGCAAACGGGATACGGCACGGGCGGTCCGACCGTAGGCAAGGTGAAGTTCCCACGTCCTCCGGCGAGCCGGGGCGGGCCCCCGTGGAGGGCTCGGAGTCCCCGTCGCGAGTCCCACCCCGGTCCGGGTTCCGAGCCCGGTGGGCCCGGACCGTGCAACGGTATCGCACGGCTTCGTGGGCGACCGTCTACCGCGACCTCGCCCGATGGGCGATCATCGCGGTGCCGATCGGCGTCGTCGCCGGCCTCGGCGCGGTCGCATTCTACTACCTGATCGAGGTCAGCTCGGCGTTCTTTCTG
>JASHUS010000195.1 GCA_030039865.1 Thermoplasmata archaeon | reverse complement strand
AGGGATCGGACATCCTCGGCGACGCCGTGAACCTGGCCGCTCGGATCGAGCCGCTCGCCGAACCCGGCGGGATCTGCGTCTCGGGCGCCGTCCACGAGCAAGTGCGGGGAAAGATTCCCGACCGGTTCGAACGGCTCGAGCCCAAGCAACTGAAGGGCGTTCAGGTCCCGATGGACGTGTACCGCATCGCGCTACCCTGGATGCAGGACGCCGCCCACGCGCCGGGCACGGACGGGGACGCCCTCGATCGCAATCGCATCGCAATCCTCCCGTTCGCCAACATCAGCCCCGATTCGGCCGATGAGTACTTCGCGGACGGCCTCACGGAGGAATTGATCGCGAACCTGTCGCTCGTCGCCGGGCTGAAGGTGATCGCTCGCACGTCGATCGTCGGCTACCGCAAGACCGACAAGAAAGTCACGACGATCGGCCGGGAACTCGGGGTGGGCACGATCGTGGAGGGGAGCGTACGACGCGCCGCGAATCGAATCCGCGTGACCGTCCAAGTGATCGACGTGGCCAGCGAGGAGCACCTCTGGACGGAGACGTATGACGACGATCTCGACGACATCTTCGCCGTGCAGCGGGAGATCGCGCAGAAAGTGGTGGCCTCCCTGCCGCAAAGCCTCGGCCGGCCCCGGGCGCCCGTCCCGGCGTTGGAGCGCCCGACCGAGACCGAGGCATATCTCGCGTACCTGCAGGGCCAGTCCCTGATGTGGAACTCCGACGAGCCGTCCCTCCGCCGATCGCTGGAGATCTTCCAAAAGGCGCTCTGGGTCGATCCCACCTTCGCCCGCGCCCACGCGGGCATCGCGCGGGCCTGGATTGGCCTCGGCACCGGCGGATTCGTGTCGTGGACGGACGCCATCGCCCATGGCGTCGCGGCAGCGGAGAAGGCGATCGCGCTGGACCCGGAGCTCGCCGAAGCGCACGGCCTCCGGGCCGAGCTGGCCTGGATGGGCGACGACCTGGCGGGCATCTTGTACCGGGAGGTCGACCGAGCTCTCGAACTGAACCCCAATCTGGCGCAAGCGCACTCGATGCTGAGTGCTCTCGCGGGCACGCTCGGGATCCAGGAGTTGCTGGTCAGCGAGGCCGAAGAAGCGTGCCAGCTGGATCCGCAAAATCCGATCGCGATCCGGGATCTCGGGAACGCCTACTTCTACACCGGCCGACTCGAGGACTCCCTCGCCCACTGGAAGAGGAACCTCGCGCACAATCCGGAGTTCAGCCTGCGGGGCCTGACGGATTACTACCTCGCGACGGGCGACCTCGCGAGCGCCGAGGCGACGGTGCGGGAACTCGAGCGCGTCGCCCCCACCGGGGGGCTCACCTACTACTGCCGCGGGACGCTGGCGGCCCTGCAAGGAGATCGCGCGACGGCCATGCGCATGATCGGGAAGCTCGGCGATCTCTACCGGGCCGGGTACGCGCAACAGTCGCTCATCGGATTCATCTACTACGCCTTGGGGGATCTGGATCAGTACTTCGAGTACATGCGACGGGCCGCCCAGAGCCACACGCTGCAGATGCTGCGGCTCCGATTCTCACCGCTCCTGGCGGCCCAGCGGCACGATCGGCGGCTTCTCGAGCTGCTCTCCAATTTCACTCGACCGGTGCAGACTCCCAAGTGATCGGTCGGCTGCTCGCCCGAGCCCGACGCACAGCGTCCCGACTCGGATCTCGCGTCCCGTTCCGTGATCTCCCGGGAGGATAGAAGTACGCCCGGTGCGATAGGGGAGCCGTGACGTCCGGAAATCTATCGAAGCTGCAGCGCGACGCCGCCCGCAGCATCGTCAGGAAGTACCTCAAGGTCCGAGCGGGCGAGAACGTGATCATCGAGTCGTGGGAGCACACGATGCCCCTCGCCCGGGCGATGGTCGACGAAGTCCGGCGCGTGGGCGGCCACACCCTATTCGTCTACGAGGACGAGGAGGCTTGGTGGGGCGCGGTCGACCGCAAGCAGACGAAGCTTCTTGGCCAGTCGAGCGCGCCGGAGTGGGCCGCGCTGGGGGCGGCGGACGTGTACGTGAACTTCTGGGGCCCGGGGGACGGTGTGCGAATGGGGAAGGATATCGAGGATGCCCTCGATCCCGGCTTCGATTGGCTCGGACACTGGTACGACGTGGCCCGGAAGGCGGGGCTCCGTGGCGGCCGCATGACCGCCGGTTTCGTCTCGGAAGGACGGGCGAAAGAGTGGGGCGTGGATCCGGCGAAGTGGGAGGAGGGCGTGCTCCGCGCGTCACTCACCGACCCGGCCGAGCTAGCCAAGAGCGGGGCTCGACTCGCCAAGGCGCTCTCGCGCGGGAAAACGGTGCGGATCACTCACTCGAACGGAACCGACGTGGAGGTCGGTCTCGCCCGACTCGCCCCGCGACTGACCGACGGAAGACCTCGGGCATATCGGAAGGGCGACCCCAGAACTGGGATGCTGCAGCAGATCCCGTCGGGCACGCTGGACGTGGCCCTGGATTCGAAGACCGCCGAGGGGAGCTTCCGCGCCAATCGTCGGACGAACATCTGGTGGAACGTATACACCGGGGGAGCGTTGGAGTTCGCCAACGGCAAGCTGGCGTCCTATTCGCTCGACGAGGGGGCCGAAAGGTTTGCGCGCCAGTATAAGACCGGAACGGCGGGCAGGGACCGGGCCAGTATCCTCAAGCTCGGACTCAACGCCGCCGTCGGTGACATCCCCAACCTCGAGACCGTCGAGGGCGGCTCCGTCTCGTTGCAAATCGGAGGGAACCGCGCGCTGGGCGGTAGCAACGGGTCGAGCTTCTTCTGTTGGTTCTCCCTCGCCGGCTCTGAGATCGCCGTTGACGGGGTTCCGGTCGTTCGTGCGGGGAAGATCCTGTAGCAAATCCGAGTACTCCCTGCGCGCGCTTCCGTCCAACGCGGGTGATGATCGACACCCTCCGCCGCCGGGATCGGCCTGGGGAGCGGTCTTGTTGAGTCTCGACGGGAATAATCGAGGCGGCCCGGACGCCGAATTGGGTGAAACTTCAATTGCGCCCACCCGTCCGCGGTGATCGCGCAAACGCTCAAGTCGGGGCCGCGTCATGTTCGCCCGAGCTGAACGTGCCGCCACCGAAGGTCACCATTCCTCGACTGCGTCTCCCGCTCGAGACGCCTCGGCTGTTCCTTCGGGCGTACGCGCATCCCGACTCCCCGGCCGTCGTGCGTTGGCTCCGCGACCGAGAGGTCACGCGCACGATCCCGCTCTGGGCTCGGTACACTCTCGAGGATTCGCGAGCGTTCGTGCGAAAGGCGCGAGCGGGCCTGCGCTCGGGAGACGCCTATCTACTCGCAATCACCGCTCGGGCCTCGGGGGAGATCATCGGTTCGTGCGGCCTCGAGATCCGTTCGGCCCGAGACCGCCGAGGCCACATCGGTTACTG
>JASHUS010000194.1 GCA_030039865.1 Thermoplasmata archaeon | reverse complement strand
CTCAGGTCGATGGCTTCCATCGCCCGTGCGATGGAAGGCTGCCCGCTTAAAAGTATCCCGATAAGCCGGCCCTCGGTCCTCGCAAGCGGCGCGACTCGAGCGTGAGAAAGGGCTCGACCGGCTCGAGCGGACGGTCGAGTCCCTCGTACGGGGGCAGTCCAAGCAGGTCCGAGACCAGCCATTCCACTTCGTAGGCGTACAGCAGGGACGACCCCAACGTCTCGAGGATGCGCGCCAGCCGCACCGCCCCTCGGGGCGAGAGACGGACGTATCGGGCGGGCAGGCCAAGCCGCGCGAACATTTCGTCCGTGAGGGCTCGATACGCCCAGCGCACCGGCCCACCGGCGAGCACGATCCGGCTCTCGTCCTGGTCCGCCTCCGCTCGGAGTATGCGGGCGAGGTCGGTCACGGCGATCGGGCTCAGATGATACTCCCCGTCGCCGAACATCGGGAACCGGTGGTAGCGCGCCATCGTCCGGAGCATCACGGTGAGGAGCTTGTCGCCCGGCCCGAACAACATCGTCGGGCGGACGATCGAGTACGAGAGCCTGCTCCGCTGGAGGGCCGCGTCGACGCGTCGCTTCTCGGTCATGTACGGCAACGACGTCTCGATCGATGCGGTCGCCGGCGGCACGCTCACCTGCAGGAACCGCCGGACTTCCGCCTCCCGCGCGGCGCCGATGAGGCGCTCGAGGCCATCGGCCAGGTCGCGGAAGCGCCGGGCGCGCCCCGCACGGTACCATGCCAAGTTCAGCACCACGTCCACTTCTCGGAGGACGCTCCGCCAGTCCGAGACTTGCCCCGCGTCGGCGGCGATCCATTCGATCCCGCGCTCCTGCTCGTGGGCCGTCACGTGGCGGTGGACCGAGCGGATCGTCCAGTCCGAACCGAACTCCGCCAGCACGGCCCGGCCGACGAGCCCGCCTCCCCCTCCGACGAGGAGGAGCCGGGGGCGGTGGGCGGCCCCGTTCATGTCGAGGCCGACGCGCGCTCGGCCGGGGCCGGCGCCGACCCGGCGACCGGAAGCGCGAGGGTCGAGCCCCACGCAGCGATGACGCTGGGGCGCACCTCGTCCAGGTGAATCTCACGGCCCGTTTCTCGCGCGATCGACGTCATGAGCGCGCCGTCGAACCCGCACGGATGGAAGCGGGCGAACGCGGAGAGATCCGGGTTCACGTTGAGCGCGAATCCGTGGAGCGTCACCCAGTGATCGACCGCGATCCCGATCGAGGCGATCTTCCGGTCCGCGTCGACCCAGACCCCGCGGCGACCGTGCACGTGCGCCCCGTGGACGCCGAAGTCGGCGAGGGCACGGATCACGAGCTCCTCGAGCTCGTGCACGAATCGGCGCACGTCGCGTCCCCGCGGCTCGAGATCGACGATGGGGTAGCCTACGAGCTGCCCCGGGCCGTGGTAGGTCGCGTGGCCCCCGCGTTCGACGGCCACGACCGGTAGTCCGCTCTCCGCCGCGCCGCCGTCGTCGCCTTCGACGCCGACGGTGATCACGGGCGGATGCTCCACCAGGATCAGGGTGTCGGTGATCGCGCCCGATCGCCGGGCCCGGACCATCGCCCGCATCGCTTCGAGCGATTCCGTGTAGTCCCGTACGCCCCAGTCAACGACCGCTGGCATCGAGCCTCCGCCGTGCGACGTGCATCGGTTCACCCAGCCACAGGAGCGCGGCCTCGCCCAGCGCTTCGGAGAATGTCGGGTGCGGGTGGATCGTCTGCGCGAGGTCCCGGACCGTCGCGCCCATCTCGATCGCATGCGTCGCCTCGGCGATGTATTCGCCGACGCTCTCTCCCGCGGCGTGGACGCCGAGCACGAGACCGGTGACCTCGTCGGCGACGATCTTGACCCACCCCTGCGTCGCGTGGTTCGCGTGGGCCCGACCGAGGGCAGCGTAGGGGAATCGCGCCTCGCGGGGGTGGTAGCCCTTCGACTCCGCGTCGGCCTTCGACCACCCGACGGTCGCCAGCTCGGGCACCGTGAAGACGACCGACGGCATCGCCTGGAAGTCGAAGCGCGTCGGAAGTCCCGAGATCGCCTCGGCCGCCACGATTCCCTCCCGGTACGCCTTGTGCGCGAGCATCGGGGGGCGAGCGACGTCGCCGACCGCGTAGATGTGCGGTTGGCTCGTGCGCATCTGTTCGTTCACACCGATGAACCCGGTCTTCCCGTCGAACGCCACCCCGGCCTCCTCGAGGCCAAGGTCCCGGCTGGCCGGGCGCTTCCCGACGGTCACGAAGAGCCGTTCCGCCGAGAGCTCCTCTCGGGCCCCCCCGCGCTCGACGGTCATTCGCAGCATGTCCGCGTCGCGACGCAGATCGCTCGCGCGCGCGCCGACCCGGATCGTGACGCCGAGGCGCTCCAACGCGCCGGTCAGCTCCCGGGAGAGATCGGGCTCGAGGCCCGGTAGGAGTTGGGGCATGAGCTCCACGATCGTCACGGGGATCCCGAGTCGCGCGAGGAATTCCCCGAGCTCGCAGCCGCTGACCCCTCCGCCGAGGATGAGCATCGAGCGGGGCAGGGTCGGCATGGAGAGCACCTCCCATGCGTTGAGAACGCGCGCGCCGTCGGTCTCGAATCCGGGGAGGGTGCTGTGGACCGCCCCCGCCGCGATGATCGCGGCGGAGAAATCGATGCGTTCGTGGCCGCCGTCGGGAGCCGCAAAGTCGGCGGTCCGGGGTCCCGTGAAACGCGCCGCACCGGTCACGGTCGCGACGCCCGCGGCCTTGAGCAGGACGGCCACCCCCTGCCGCTCCTTCGCGACGATCCCTTCCTTCCAGCGCATCGCCGCGGCGAAGTCGAACGCGGCGTCCGGCGCCCGGACGCCGATCTCCGGACCGTCCGCCCTGAGGTCGTGGTACAGGCGCGACGCGTGAATGAGCGCTTTCGACGGGATGCAGCCCCGGTTGAGACACTCCCCGCCCAGCTCGGCCTTCTCGACCAGGAGGACCTTGCGGCCGAGTTGACCCGCGCGGATGGCCGCCATGTATCCGCCCGGTCCGCCGCCGATGACGAGGACCTCGGTGTTGCGCGAGAACGTGCCGGCCATGAGGTCCGTCCCTATCCGATCGCTCCGGAAGGTCGGGAACCCGTCGGGGCATAGACGTCTTCGGTCAGTGACTCGGGGCGCGGCGGCGGGGTCTCCTCGGCGACGGCCACGGCCGCTTGCACTCTCGCCTCGCTCTGCCGGCGGAGCTCCTCCTCGGCCGCGTCATCGAGTAGGCCGTTCTCGCGCATCCAGTCGGCGAGACGACGGACCGGATCGAGCCGTCGGGCGCGCTCCTGAAAGTCCGCGGGCTGGTACCGGGTGGGGTCGTC